>NZ_LZPJ01000150.1:0-12559 GCF_001729365.1 Acinetobacter sp. YK3 | reverse complement strand
AT
Source organism: Acinetobacter sp. YK3 (assembly GCF_001729365.1). Taxonomy (NCBI): domain Bacteria; kingdom Pseudomonadati; phylum Pseudomonadota; class Gammaproteobacteria; order Moraxellales; family Moraxellaceae; genus Acinetobacter; species Acinetobacter sp. YK3. The sequence goes on along the minus strand of NZ_LZPJ01000150.1, from coordinate 12,557 downwards.
ATTAAATGAGGAATCTGCTATAGCTATAACTTTCTTCGAAAAAAAAGCACAGACAATTATAAAAAAAGCTGAAATAGAAGAATATAACCAAATTTCAAATATAGTTTCTTTGTTTACCACTCCATTAGATACCCTTAAAGGATCCATATGAAAAAATAAAAAAACTACACCTATATATGCAAAAACAAAAATACTAATTAAAAGAAAATTTAAAATTCCAACTTTAAGAAAACTTTCACGCAACAAATATATATAAGAAAAATATATTACAAATGGAAACAGAAAGAAAAGGATTAGAAATAAAAACTCAAACATTTTATCCTCGTTTATTTAAAATAGTTAAAAACAAATAATCAGATCTGTTAGAGAATTTAACCAATATCTTCCTGTCTTAAAGCTTTAACTATAACAAGCATGTAAATCAAATAAAATAAGAACCCAGAAAAAATATAATAATCCACGATATAATTACTTCCAATTATTGCCATAATTATTAAGATGCCAACCCGCATAACAAAACCAAAAACCTGTAAACTTAGTGCAGTTTTCTGAGAACCTATTATGTGTAATGCCATAGAAACAGGGGAAGATAGAATTTGCATAAAATACCATGGTATCATTATTAAAATATATTTCCCTAGTCCGCTCCAATTTTCACCAAAAATAAAATCAAATATATATGGACTTAACATCGCCAATAAAATAAAAGGAATAACAATAAGCTTGAATATTTTTTTCAATATATCAACAGTATACCTATATAGCTGTTTTTTCTTATAAAATTCAGGTGCATGTGATAGATAAACTTGTGACATTGCTCGACCTATTAACCCCATAGGAATTCCTAAGATTTTCATCGCCAACATTAGATAACCTACTTCAGCCCCCACCACAAAGCTCGCTATAATAATAAGAGGTAACTGTATTGCACTTATATTAGCAAGTGCTTCAAATGTTGAATATTTGGGATAATCTCTATATTTATACAATACATCTTTTAGAGGTAAAGTTTTTTTTATAATTTTTAAATCATGATAAGTACTATTAGCTAGTCTTAGAAAACCTCCACTAAAATTCAATAATTGTCCAAAAATAAGCCCCCAAAAACCACCTGTGGTGATTCCTACAATAAGACTAGCTCCATTACCAAGGATAGCTTGTGTCATGCGTGTATGAGCTATTTCTTTAAAACGTTTCCTACGAGAAGACCAATATTGCAGTGCTGAATATAACCCTGATAAAAAAACCCCTAATGGAATAAACCAAATCCATATAGATAGTTGACGAATGATATGTAAATTCTTTATTAAGGGATAGACTAATAACAATATCAAATACAAAAAAAGAATAGTAAAAATATTACTTAACAAAGAAATAAAAAGTAAAGATTTTGCTTCTTCATCTTTTTCTGGTATAGGAATTGCTATTTCAAATCTAAAACAAGAAATAACTGCAAAAATAGATACAATAGCAACGTATATACCAAGTATAGAATAGTCATTTGGACTATATAGTCGTGTCAATAATGGTAGACAGAGTAATCCTATTATCTGTGCAAAAGCTGTCCCTCCAACCAAAACACTGACAGATTTTAAAAAGCCTCCTTGAGCATTTAATCTAGTATTAACTTTTTCAAAAAGGCTTTTCACTATTAAATCAACCTAAAACTTGAACAATTTGATCTTGAGCTTCAAATGTCAAGTATGGATGCATTGGTAAGCTCATGACTCTTTCCGCAATTGCATCACCTACAGGCAACGCGACACTTGAATCAGCCACTGCAGGTTGCTTATTCAAAGGAATCGGATAATGTACAGCCGTTGGAATCCCTTGAGCTTTTAGTCTTTCCTGAACATCTGCACGATTATCGACCTGAATCGTATACTGTGCCCATGCACTGGTGTTATGTGGCTCAAGATATGGTGTTGTCTGGATACCCGCCTGATTAAATAACTGGTTATAAACTTCAGCTACTCTTTGGCGTGCCTGCATTTCATCATCCAAAATTTCTAATTTTGGTAATAAAATCGCAGCCTGAATAGTATCTAAACGACTATTCACACCCACACGGATATGATGGTAACGTTTATCTTGTCCATGACGTGCAATCTGGCGAATTACTTTAGCCAACTCATCATCACTGGTAAAAATAGCCCCACCATCACCATAGCAGCCTAATGGCTTACTTGGAAAAAAGCTAGTACAGGCAACCGTACTTAAGTTACAGCTTTTACGACCTTTATAAGTTGCTCCAAAGCTTTGTGCCGCATCTTCGATTACTGGAATACCATACTTTGCAGCAATCGCGTTGATTGCATCAAAGTCAGCACACTGGCCATATAAGCTCACTGGAATAATGGCTTTCGTGCGAGGGGTAATTGCTGCTTCCAGTTTTTCAGCATCCAGATTATAGGTTTTAGGATTTACATCCACATAGACCGGCTTTGCGCCTAATAAGGCCACTGTTTCCGCTGTCGCAATATAAGTAAAGCCAGGTGTAATCACTTCATCACCAGAACCAATACCAAATGCCATTTGCGCAATTTGTAAGGCATCAGTTCCATTAGCACAAGTAATACAATATTTCGCGCCAACATAGGCAGCTAATTTTTCTTCCAGCTCGGTCACTTCTGGACCTAGAATGTATTGACCATGCGTCAATACATTTTGAATACCAGCATCAATTTTATCTTTAATTCGATGTTGCTGCGCTTTTAAATCAATAAAGTCAATCATATTAACCTTGCTTTGTCAGTGTCGTTCCATCAAGTTGATAAACTGCGCCTGTATGCGAGCAGGTTACTTGTGCCTGTCCGTGTAAAGGAAGATTTAGCTGTTCACCAAACTCACTCATCCAGCCGATTTGTTTTGCTGGCACACCCACCATTAGTGCATAAGCAGGGATATCCTTATTCACTACCGCACCCGCCCCAACAAAAGCATATGCGCCGATTGTCACACCACAGACAATGGTACAGTTTGCGCCTAATGTGGCACCCTTTTTCACCAACGTGTCACGATATTGATCTTTCCGCTCTATCAGCGAACGCGGGTTATACACATTGGTAAAGACCATGCTCGGCCCACAAAATACGCCTTCTTCCAGAACGACATTATCGTAAACCGATACATTGTTCTGGACTTTACAGTGGTCACCAATCACAACGCGGTTACCCACAAATACGTTTTGGCCTAAAGACACGCCTTTACCGATTTTGGCGCCGCCACAGACATGCACGAAGTGCCAGACACGTGAATCTTCACCAATTTGTGCACCATCATCCACTATGGCCGTTTCATGTTGATAAAAGCTCATGCATTTTTCACCTTTGCCAATAATGGATGAGGATTTTCCGGGTTTTCAACAATAGGAGAAACACGGATCACTTCAACAGTCTCAATTGCTGCACGGTTTTCTTCAACCCCGTAACCCTTACCTTCTAGTACACGCTGGTAGCTTTGGGTATGAAGGTCGGTAAAGCCACCTGAAAACTCAAGTTCTTCATTTTCAATGGTAATACTGCGATAAGTGAGTTTTTCACCTTGTACCGCATTGTCTGGAAGGTTATTTGCATCAATCGACAGAAACCAACGTACGCGTGCACGTTCGTATTCCAGATAACCTGAAGCCGTTTTTTCATCACGGAAATGTACTTCATTTTTAACAATCTTGCCAAAAATAAAATGTAGCATGTCATAGAAATGCACACCGATATTGGTGGCAACTCCACCCGATTTGTTGTCTACCCCTTTCCATGATTTTAAATACCATTTACCACGAGAAGTGAGATAAGTCAGATCAACATCAAATACTTTATCTGCCGGTGCAGCTTGAACTTTATCGCGCAGAGCAATAATAGATGGATGTAAACGTAACTGTAAAATTGAGTTTACCTTGGCACCATATTGCTTTTCATATTCAGAAAGCATATTTAAATCTTCTGAATTCAGTACCAATGGTTTTTCACAAATCACTTCAATACCGTTTTTCAACGCATATTTCATGTGAGGGGCATGTAGGTAGTTGGGTGAGCAGATCGCAACATAATCCAGCTTTTCACCTTTTAATTTTTGGTCTTCAACATAGGCTTCAAACTCTTCAAATTCAGTAAAGAATTCTGCTTCAGGAAAATGACTGTCCATAATCCCGACAGAGTCATTTACATCCATGGCTACAGCCAAAGTATTACCTGTTTCTTTGATCGCTTTCAGATGGCGAGGTGCGATATATCCAGCCGCACCGATAAGAGCAAATTTTTTCATCATTTCACTTCTTTTCAATTCTTAAATTATAGGCGGAATACTGTAAAACCCTGTTCAGTCATGGTTATACGATCAAATAAACCTTTGACATCGGCAAGAACAGGCTGATTGCTGCGCACATAGCTTTTTAGTTCAGCTGCAGATAAATTACGGAATTCATTATGTCCTACAGCAACAACAAGTGCATCGACTGGATGCTCCGCATTGACCTGACCTAATTCGACCCCATATTCATGCTTGACTTCTTCAGCATCTGCCCACGGATCCGCAACGACCACTTGAGCACCCCAAGCTTCAAATTCTTTAATCAAGTCCGCGACTTTACTGTTACGGATATCTGGACAGTTTTCTTTAAAGGTAACGCCGAGTACGCCCACTTTTGCACGAGGCACATCAATACCATTTTGTAGCATACGCTTGATTGTATTACGTGCCACATAGCGTGCCATATTGTCATTGATACGACGACCGGCCAAAATAACCTGTGGATGGTAGCCCACTTCTTCCGCTTTATGAGTTAAATAGTATGGGTCGACCCCAATACAATGTCCCCCTACCAAACCTGGGCGGAATGGTAAGAAGTTCCACTTACTACCAGCAGCTTCAAGTACATCAATGGTATCAATACCCAGACGATCAAAAATTACCGAAAGTTCATTTACTAAGGCAATATTTAAGTCACGCTGTGTGTTTTCAATGACCTTGGCTGCTTCGGCAACTTTAATACTTGATGCTTTATGGGTACCCGCAGTAATGATACTGGCATAAACAGCATCTACTTTATCTGCAACTTCTGGCGTACTACCACTGGTGATTTTTTTAATCTTGGTTAAGGTGTTTACTTTATCTCCTGGATTGATTCGTTCTGGACTATAACCCGCAAAGAAATCCTGATTAAATTTCAGACCTGAAATTTTTTCGAGCACTGGGATACAGACCTCTTCTGTAGCCCCAGGATATACAGTAGATTCGTAAACAACGATATCGCCTTTTTTAATCACCTTACCTAAGGTCTCGCTTGCCTTTTTTAAAGGTGTCAAGTCTGGTCGGTTCACCTCGTCAACCGGAGTCGGTACAGTCACAATAAAAAAGTTACAGCTTTTTAAGTCTTCTAAATTTGCGCTATAACTTAAGTTGGTCGCTTGACTTAATTCTTCTGATGAAACCTCTAAAGTATGGTCTTGACCACTTTTAAGTTCATCTATACGCTTTTGGTGGATATCGAATCCGACCACAGGAGTTTTTTTGCCAAACTCAACTGCCAATGGCAAACCTACATACCCTAAACCAATAATTGCTATTTTCAATTCGGCAAGTTGCATCACAATCAGCCTATTCCTTTATAAAGTTTACATCAGTATCAAATGATTTTTTCAGGCCTAATGCTTCACATTAAACGTCGTGCGTACTATAACAAATTTTTTAAGACTCCCTCATTTCAATTGTATGATTGTGTTTACAAGCGTTTATACTTGTTACATTATCCTCAAATACCGTGAGATACATCACTTTTTTATTACATCGGATCATCTTTTTTCTGTTGACTTAACTTAGCTTTCATAAAGTTAATGATTTGCTGACATGCTGTACCATCACCATAAGGATTATGGGCCTCAGCCATTGCAGCATAGATCTTTTTGTTTTCAATTAATTCCGACACAGCACTTCCAATTTTATCAATATCTGTACCCACTAGACGCACAGTTCCGGCTTCGACTGCTTCTGGCCTCTCTGTAGTCTCTCTCATCACCAACACTGGTCTGCCCAAAGAGGGCGCTTCTTCCTGAATACCGCCAGAATCCGTCAAAATCAGATAACTGCGATTCATCAAATAGACAAAAGGTAAATAGTCCTGAGGAGCAATCAGGTGAATGTTCTCTATACCAGCTAAAAGCTCATTCACAGGTTGCTGTACATTTGGATTCAAATGTACAGGATACGCAATCTGGAAATCTGGATACTTTTTGGCAAGATTAGCCAAAGCTGAACAAATATTTAAGAAGCCTTGCCCAAAATTCTCACGTCGATGGCCTGTCACAAGAATCATTTTTTTGTTCGTATCTAGAAATGGAAACTGCTTCTGAAATTGACTCACAAGCATTTGGTCTTGCTCAACCTTTTGTTTCACTTGCAATAGAGCATCAATCACAGTATTACCAGTCACTACAATATTCGCGGGGTTAACATTTTCTTTAATAAGGTTGTCATAAGAGGACTGTGTGGGAGCAAAGTGATAATTTGCCAACACACCTGTTAACCGTCGATTGGCTTCTTCTGGCCAAGGTGAATACAAGTCTCCTGTACGTAAGCCAGCTTCTACATGTCCAACTTTTATTTTGTGATAATAAGCAGCTAATGAAGCTGCAAATGTTGTTGCAGTATCTCCATGCACTAAAATAAGATCCGGTTTCCATTGTTCAAATACTTGTTCCAAACCTTTAAGTACGCCAGAAGTGACATCTGACAAAGTTTGTCCTGGTTTCATTAAATTCAGGTCAAAATCAGGCACTAAATTAAAAAGTTCTAAGACTTGATCCAACATTTGTCGATGTTGTCCAGTTACGCAGACTTTAGTGTCAAAATCTTGTGTAAACCCTTGTAAAGCTAACGCTAAAGGCGCCATTTTTATTGCTTCAGGTCGCGTACCAAATATAAGTAAAATTCTTTTTTTCATTTGTTTCTTCTCTAATATTTCATTATATAAATAGCACCTATCATACTGCACCTTATTTACAACATATATTGCCCATAAAGTTTTACAAAAAATTAAATACAATTGCCACCACTAATAGCTACGTATACCAACGAAATTCATATTGTAATTATAGACAAACGTTCTTGAAAAAAAATTCAGCAATACTAAGCATACAAAGCAAATCTATTTTGCGCTGTTTTTTTAACTTTTTTCGGCTAGAATGGGCAAAATTCTAAGTCTAAACCCTCGCTATTTCGGGCAACGGATCTTATTTTAGACATAAATATTAAGGGTCGAGTGTGAAGCATTATCAACTTTTTTCCATTCTTGCGATTAGTCTTAGTGCTACAGCTTGTGCTGTTACTTCAGGCTTACAAACCTATGATATTCCAAGTGAAGGTACATATACGACTGATCAAGGAACCAATGTCGATGTAATAAAAATTACTCAAGATAACTTAATGGCTCTTCAACCGGCCCAAATCAACTATCGAAATAATTATGAAGCGTTGTTTAAACAACAACGGCCAACTTATCGCCTAAGTTCAGGAGATATACTCTCGATTCAACTTTGGGCTTACCCAGAAATTACCCCCCCAACCACGACAATAAATAATGAACAGGCAGTTCAAGCAAATGGGTATCCAATTGATTCAAGTGGTTATATACAACTACCACTGGTTGGACGTTATAAAGCATCTGGTAAAAGCTTAGCGCAACTGAATGCGGACTTACGCAAGCAATTTGCTCAATATCTTAAAAACCCAGATGTCATCGTACGTGTTTTGTCATACCAAGGACAACGTTATTCAGTACAAGGTAGTGTACTCAAAGGTGGGCAGTTCTATTTAAATGATCAACCTACTAGTATTTATACTGCGTTAGGTATGGCAGGCGGCATTAATGATAAAGGAGCAAATACCTACGTCCAACTGGTTCGTAATGGGCAGACGTATGATTTAAATACGATCGAGCTTGAGAAAGCGGGCTATTCCTTACATAAATTGTTAGTGCAACCCAATGATACAATTTATGTAAGTAGCCGAGAAAATCAGAAAATTTATGTAATGGGTGAATCTGGCAAAAATCAAGCCCTACCAATACGCGATCAAGGTATGACCTTAAGTGATGCACTTGGTGAAAGTTTAGGTATTAACCCAAATTCTGCTAGCGCCAGTCGTATCTATGTCCTCCGAACCAATCCTAATGATCGCCATACTGAACTCTATCATTTAAATTTATTGAGTCTGGGCGATTTTGGTCTTGCAAATCAATTTAAGCTACGTAGTAATGATATCGTTTATGTCGATGCAACGGGACTGACCCGCTGGCAACGAATTGTCAACCAGATTATTCCGTTCTCAAATGCCTTGTATAACATAGATCGTTTGGGGCAATAATTACAATGGAGATTAAAAGTGTTTTGGTCGTTTGTGTAGGCAATATTTGCCGTAGTCCTATGGCAGAGTACTTGATCAAACAGCAACATCCAAATCTGCGAGTGGAATCTGCTGGTATTTCTGGACTGATCGGCCATCCAGTAGATGATAAAGCTCAACTGTGTATGCAACGTCTAGATATTGATATGAGCCTACATGTTGCAAAAAAACTGAATGCAGAGCACTTAAAACAAGCAGACCTTATTTTAGTGATGAGTCATAATCAGCAAAAACATATTGAACAGATGTGGCCATTTGCAAAAGGGAAAATTTTTCGACTAGGACATTGGCAAAATAAAAATGTACCTGACCCTTATCAACATGACCAAGCTTTTTTTGATAATACCTGCCAGTTAATTCAACAGTGTGTTGCTGACTGGAAAAATTATATTTAACTTTTTAGATTAAGATTATGAGCCAAAATAGCAGTACTGAAGAAACAATTGACCTGAAAGAGCTTTTCTTTGCTTTGATCGCACAATGGAAGCTTATTGCATTGTGTATTATTCTGAGTCTAGTCTTAGCTTTACTCTACCTGCGTACAACGCCTAATACTTATTCAGTTGATGCCTTAGTTCAAGTGGAAGATAAAAAAGGTGCATCTGCAGCTCTTCTTGGCGATCTTTCACAAGTAATTGATCAAAAATCTCCTGCACAGTCTGAAATCGAAATTTTAAAATCGCGTCTGGTACTTGGCTCAGTAATTCAAGCACTTCATCTCGATCTCAGCATTTCTAGTCCTGAAGATACTTTTACCCATCGTTTATTTAATAAAGCTGACTATGCAACTGAATATGGTTCTAAAGCGGTTACCTTCCATGATGAAGAAAAAGCTTTTGATATCCAACAATTTGAAGTTCCAAGTTATTATTTAGATAAAACACTTAGTTTAAGTTTTAAAGACAATAATTTCAGCCTTACAGATCTTGCCACAGAAGAAGTAATTTTAACTGCGCCGCTGAATAAATTAAATCAATTCAGTACCCATTATGGTGTTTGGAAGATTGCGATTTTTACTAAAGATAATTTTGATACACATTATCTAATCAAAAAGAGTTCACTTCCTGCAGCAGTACAAACAATTAATTCAAATTATGCTGTAGCAGAGAAAGGTAAGTTGACTGGAATTTTAGAACTTAACTATCAAGGACAAGATAAAGAACATATTACTAAGGTACTTAATGCCATTTTAGCCGCTTATAGCGCACAAAATGTCGAACGCCGTTCAGCTGAAACAGCACAAACCCTAAAATTTCTGGATGAACAATTACCTGATCTGAAAAAGCAGTTAGATGATGCAGAGCGTGTGTTCAACAAGTTCCGTCAACAATATAATACCGTTGATGTGACCAAAGAATCTGAACTGTATTTAACCCAAAGCATTACACTCGAAACCAAAAAGATTGAGCTACAACAGCAACAGGCAGATCTAGCAGCCAAATATACAGCTGAGCATCCTGCCATGCGTGAAATAAATGCTCAAATCGCAGCATTAGATAAGCAAATCGCTGGACTAAATAATACATTGAAACAGTTACCCGATGTTCAACGTCAATACCTACAATTGTATCGCGAAGTTGAAGTAAAAACTCAGTTGTATACAGCTTTGTTAAACTCATATCAGCAATTGCGTATCGCCAAAGCTGGTGAAATTGGTAATGTGCGTATTGTGGATACTGCAGTAGAGCCTGTCCAACCAATTAAGCCACAAAAACTGCAAATCCTGATACTTTCTATTTTCTTAGGCGGCTTCTTAGGAACCCTGATTGCGCTATTACGTAATATGTTACGTACTGGTGTAAAAGATTCTGGACAAATCGAGAACGAATTTGATTTACCAGTGTATGCGACTGTACCACGCTCTCCTGTTCAAGAAACTCGTATGAGTATCTTGAAGAAAAAGAAATCGATTCCAATTTTGGCAGTTAAATATAATGATGATATTGCAGTAGAAAGTTTACGTAGTATTCGAACTGCGATTCATTTTGCATTATCAAATGCTAAAAATAATATTATTATGATTGCAGGTCCTTCACCAGAAGTCGGTAAATCTTTTATCTCAACCAATCTGGCGACGATTTTGGCTCAAAGCAATAAAAAAGTATTGCTGATTGATGCGGATATGCGTCGTGGCTATATGCATAAGTATTTTAATTTAGATGTTAAACCTGGTTTAGCAGAATATTTAAGCAATCTTGCAGACTTAAACCAAGTCATCCATCAAACTGATGTTAGTGGTTTAAGTGTAATTACACGAGGTAAAAATCCAGCTAATCCTTCCGAAATGCTCAGTTCTGAACAATTTAAAGCATTCATGGAACAGCTCAGCCAGCAATATGACCATATCATTATTGATACACCACCAATTCTGGCAGTCACCGATGGTATTATTATTTCTCAATATGCGGGCGTGAATTTACTGGTTGCACGTTATGCTAAATCACAAATGAAAGAGCTTGAACTAAGTTTGAATCGTTTTGAGCAAGCGAATGTGAAAGTGAATGGCTTTATTCTGAATGACATTCAACGTTCAAGTGCCGGTTACGGTTATGGCTATAACTATTCATATGCTTATAAAGCGAATAAAGATGACTAAGCAAACTTTAAATTGATTGTTAAAAAACCAGATCCCATGATCTGGTTTTTTTATTTAAACACATAAATCTTATAAAAAACCCACGCATTTTTGCGCTTAGTTATTCAATGCTTAAGCGTAGACATGCTAAGATCATTGCCATATTTTTTATTCCAATCTCACTTTGGGACATCTCATGAGTAAAGCTTTACCTTTCGTTGTCGCAGCCGTATTAGGCGGTGCAGCACTCGTTCCTGTCTACTATGCAACTCAACACCCAGCGACTGAACTTGGGGCAAAAGCTGATAAAAATGCAGCACCTGTCGCAAAAATCAGCTACGCACTTGGCTATGAAGTTGCTAAGCAAACACCACCAGAATTAGAAACAAGCGCATTTATCACAGGTTTCCGTGATGCCCATGCGCAAAAACCTGCAGCATATACAGAAGAAGAGCTACAGGCAGCGTATGTAGAATTCCAAAAGGAACTACAACAAAAGCAAATGGATGAAACCAAAAAAGTTGAAGCAACCAATAGCAGCTTCCTGGCAGAAAATGCCAAAAAAGAAGGCGTGAAAACAACTGCTTCTGGTTTGCAATATAAAATCACCAAAGAAGGTACAGGTAAGCAACCGACCGCAAGCTCTATCGTAAAAGTGCATTACAAAGGCCAACTTCCTGATGGCAAAGTGTTTGATAGCTCTTATGATCGTGGCGAGCCAATTGAATTCCCACTGAATCAAGTCATTCCAGGTTGGACTGAAGGTCTACAGCTGATGAAAGAAGGTGGTAAGGCAACGCTTTATATTCCTGCAAATCTAGGTTACGGTGAACAAGGTGTTCCAGGTTCAATTCCACCAAATAGCCCACTAGTATTTGATGTAGAATTAATCGTTGTAAAATAAATGATTTAAGGAGGGCTAGAGTCCTCCTTTATTTTTTGGAAGATAGAATGAAAAGATTAGGCCTGATTTTAATTGCCTCGACCATCGGAACGGTTCAAGCAGCTCCCATTTCCACAAAAAGTCCACAGACAGAGCAACTCGGCTATAGCTACGGGTATCTGATGGGTCGAGGGAATGCCGAAACACTAAAAGATTTAAATATCGAGACTTTTGTACAAGGCTTACAAGAAGCCATGCAAGGTAAGCCAGCCACTTTAAGTGATGAAGAAATGGCCAATGTTCTGAATCAATATAAAAAGCGTCTAGAAGCCAAGCAACTGGTAGAGTTTCAGGAACAGGCCAAAAAAAATGATCAGGCAGGGAAAGCGTTCTTAGCTGAAAATGGTAAAAAAGCAGATATCGTAACGACTAAGTCAGGATTACAGTATCAAGTGCTACAACAAGGTCAAGGAAAGTCTCCCAAAGCCTCTTCTACGGTAAAAGTGAATTATGAAGGCCGACTATTAGATGGCACGGTGTTTGATAGCTCTATCGCCCGTAATCATCCTGTAGAATTTAAACTCAGCCAAGTCATTGCAGGCTGGACTGAAGGTGTCCAAACGATGAAAGTAGGTGGTAAGAGCCGCTTCTTTGTTCCTGCAAATCTCGCTTATGGCGATGTTGGTTCAGGCGATGCCATTG
>NZ_LZPJ01000149.1:0-36235 GCF_001729365.1 Acinetobacter sp. YK3 | reverse complement strand
TCAGTAAATTCATTCAATGAAGCTATAGTACGCAAAAACCATAAATAGGTAAAACAGTATGTTTTTATTATTTTGATCGAATAAACCTATCAAAAACAAATCAAACTATCTGATACATCTTGAGCGGGCTAGCTCAAGGGTAAATGGCATTACCCGCTGCAGTGTGTTATGAGCATAAAAACCCATTAATACTCAAGCTTTTGACTGATTCGATTTCTACGATTTTTCAAATGTTTGGCCAGCACATATAAAACTGCGCTTAAAGCCAAGACCAATATGACGATTCCCCACAAAATGACAGTCACAATATGGGAAACACGCTCTGCCTGCTGGGCACGTAGATCTAGCGGTTGTGTCAGTGCGGTAATGCTTTTGCCGTAAAGTTGCTGCTGCATCACCCACAACTGCTCAGGTTTAAAATCGTATTTTTTAAACAAAAGCGGATCATTTTTTTCAACATCAATTAGCTGGTTCACATAGATATTGGCAGTCTTACGGTCAACAGGTTGATGCAATAAGGCCACTTGCGCCAAGACATAGGCTTTTTCAGTCGAAGAAATATCAGCTTGCTGTAAATCCTGCGCAATCTGACTTTCCACAATATTATTTTGATAACTCATCCACTGCTGATAGGCCTGCTTGGTTTCATCTTTCCAGTCATATTGGATGTAACTTAAACCAGACCAAAGCAAGATAAACGAGATAATCCATGCCAGAAAGCGCTGTGTCCATGCTTGAAAACGCTGCTGAAAAAACTTGATTTTTTTCGCCCAGCTCACAAGAAAAAAAGCACCAAGAAATGAGACAAATATTTTTAAAAACAGCCAGCCAAACCATGACAATAAATTAAAGAAATAATCGACAGGCTGTTTAAAAGGAATTAATTCCTGTACATGATAAGGCAAATCTAGCGCCTGAACCTGCATGGAAAGATCAAAGAAACGATAGATAAATTCTTTCTGAAAAAACAGCGATGCAATGGTAACAACCACTAGAGTACTGGTCAGAAAAAACCAGATCATTAAATGACGCTGACGTTTTTTTAACACATCTAAACGCTGATCAAGCGGCTGTACACTAAAGTCGTCTATTGGTGACAATGATCTTTCCTTCAAAAATTAATCTTATCAAGATTGAGGCGGCTGACTATTCTCCAGCACCAGATGATTCAGACTATCCTGCAATGCACGTAAACGTGTCGTTGCTTCTGCACGTTTCTGCATGCCTTCTTTCTGGATCTGAATCACATCGTTTACTGTTTTAATGAGGGTGTTTTGAACATGTTCAAGTGTTTCCACATCAATCACTGAACGCTGATTCGCTTTCGCTGTATCGACCGAGTTTTGATGAAGTAACTCGGCATTACGACGTAATAACTCATTGGTAGTGTCATCAATGGCTTTGGCAAGCTGCACGCTATTCTTCTGCTCTTGCAATGAAATCGCCAGACTAATCTGATTTTTCCAAGCTGGTAAAGTGATGTTTTTAATCGCATAGAACTTATCCACCAGCATCAGGTTATTCGACTGGATAATGCGGATCATTGGCAATGTTTGCATGGCAGACTGTTGTAAAACCTGTAAATCACTCACCCGCTTTTCAAGATTATTGGCCAAATGATTCAGGTCATAAATCTGCTGTGTAGTCTGCTGATCCTGCTCTTGAGAGGTCAATGCTGAAATCTGCTGCTGGATATCTTGCTGCTTCAATTGACCTGCTGCAATGTATACACCCAACTGCTTATATTCATCCTGTACGGCATCAAACATTTTATCAAGCGTACCAACACGCGCCTTTAAGCCTGTTTGCGAACTTTCAATTTCCTTAACCAACACATCAATTTGTTCTTTGGTGGTATTAAAATGCTGATCAAAGTTTTGCTTGGCACCCTTAAGTTTGCTCAGTAAGCCACCAAAAAAACCTGAGCTTTTTGATTTATTCAGGATACTTGAAGTATTCAGTTGCTGAGCCACCTGAACCACTTCGTTGAGTTTTTGCCCCGTGCTATCCAGATCTTTATTTTGCACCAGACTTAATAACTCATCGGTATAAGTCGAGGTCTTATTGGCAATATTTTTACCGTACTCCGCCACAACAGTCGTGCTAATCTCTGCCAACTCTTTATGGGCATCCATCACTTCGGCAAGGTCTTGTGGCTGTAAACCCAATTCTTTTAGATTGAGTTGCTCAAAACGTTGCTCAGGCTTGAGTTCAAGTTCATGAGATACTTTGCTAAGTTCTGAATCTGACATGATATTCCCCTCTTATTTCTGTAATGATTTTTTCAAATTCTGAATCAAGTTTTCTCGACTCTTGTCCAGTTGCTCAATGGTCGCCGATGAACTGGACTCACGACTTTGCTTCAAATGATATTGCCATGCAGGAATTAAGACCTGTTGCGCTTCTTTAAAACGGTCTAAAAGACTAAAGGACAAATGTTGGGACAATTGCATTTGCTTCATCGCAATATCATTACTGCTCTGCAAAGTTTGTAACGTATTCACTTTTTTCGAAAGTCGCTCAACAAAATGGTCCAGCACCTGCTGTTTGCTAAATTGAGGATATTCTTTTAAAAACTCATCTGCGGCCTGAATATAAGCGGCCATTTGCTCGCGCAAACCCAGTGCCTGCTGCAAACGTGATTGGGATTTCTGGATTTCAATCTGTAAGCGCTGACTAAGATGATTGGCTTCATTAATCAAACGATCTAAATCTTTAACATATTTGACTTGCCCGGCATCGTATTCGACATCAATCCCCAACCATTTTTGCAATGCATTGAAGCGACGCCCACCCAGATATTTTTTTGAAACCGAAAGCTGCTGAATAATCTGGCTAATCACTTCGCTCAGTTGCTGATTCAGCTTTGGATCAACGCCATTGAGCAGGACACTCTGTGCTTGTACCAAATGATCTGCATAATGATTTAAACGATGTGGATCGTTTAATAAAGGCACTAAATCATTACGCTTGATCGCTAAAATATGTTCTTGATTTGACTCAATTTGCGATAAAGGTATTAAGTCGGGCGGTATCGTCATATAAGTTAAAAATCGTGGGTACAAATAAATTTGGACAGGTTTATTTGTAGCATGTTCTAGCATTTTCGCATACAGCATTGTTGTTATGTTTTTTAAAATTTATTGCCAGATTAAAAAGCAAAAACCTTCTAAATTACAATCAATAAAGAGGGTTATACCGAGCCTGATTCATGATTTATTCATCATTCAGTGCACATTCAAAACTATTTGGATTTTGTTTACAGCGAACCTTCTTCAAGAAGTTCATCATTTTGGGATCGTAGATACCTGCTTTGGTCAATGAAATACGTGCCTCACGCATCATTTTCATATAATTCACCTGCTCTTCAGGTGAAATATTCATCCAGTATTTTGCAGGAATTTCTTTTTCATATTTGGCGATAATATTAAAAGTACGGCCTAGTTGACCTGCTACCCATTCACGTGACTTTTGTCCAAATCCTGCTGGAAACTTATCCTTGCGAATAATAAAATTTGCTGAAATTTGAGTGAGTGGAAATTTTACGATTCCACCTTTATCGCCCAGACCTTTATAAAGTTCGAACGGCTTATAGGCAACAATCGGTGCTGGGACAATATCAATCTGATGATTGTTAAATTTGGCACCTGCATTGGTCACATCTACAGAAACCGCTTGTGCGCCGACTTGAGCGACCAGCTTCGGTTGTGCCTCGTCATAGGCAAACACCCCGACTTTCTTCCCCGCAGCCTTGGCTAAGGTATTGATACTGCGGTCAGCAACAAACAGATAAGCAGGCCCAATCGTCCCAAGCCCGGCAATTTCATAAGGCCCATTGACCATACTTTTTGCAGCTTGCGGCTTTGACAAAATTTGATAGGCTAAAATTGCCGTTTTTAAATCGGTTAATGCGCCAATTGCATCTAGAGAACCGACATATTTATTGAACTGTCGCCCCCGTAAACCACTGATAATCGCACCGTCGCATTGTCCAACTTTCAAATCTTCTGCGGCAACACGTTCATCGACATAAGCACGTAAATCGATATCCGCACCCCATTTTTTGGCTTCAAGCGCATAGTCCTTTGCCAATGCAAAAGCATCACCCGATTTACCCACAGGATCGAATACACACACTGTTTGCTTGGCCTGAGTCGCAACTGCAAATCCAAGTAACGCCAAAGTAATCAAACCGTTTTTAATTATCATCTCGTTCTTCCCAGATAAGATTTATTATCTATTCATCTCACCTGATTTAGCGGCATGATCCTATGACGCGATTTATTTTTTTAATAGATTTGCAGTCAATAAAAACCGAGTAGATGATTTAAATCAACGCATTAATCTGTTCGCTTTTAAGATTTAATCCGTTGGTTTTTGTGGAAGCGCATAAGTTCCAATGACATGTGCCACAGGTTCTTCATCATCCAGCGAATACAACCAGACCTCGCCTGTAACTAAGGTTTTACCCACTTTGATCAATTTACAGACAGCTCGAAGATCGCGATTGCCATTTGGTTTACGGAAAAAGTTAATGGTCATATTGGTGGTCACGGCCATCGCGACCAGACCTAAATGTCCCAGAATGGCAATATACAGCACGTAATCTGCCACCAGCATTAAAGTCGGCCCTGAAACCGTCTGTCCCGGCCGCAAATCTCCTGCATCAACACGATAAAGCAGCTGTGCACCTCTTGGTGTAATCTCTTCAATGGTACTTTTCATCAACGCTTGGGGAAATTCCTGCGCCAAAAATCCCATAATTTCGTCTTTTGTTGCTGCCATGCATTATTCCTATTGTTCCTGTTATATCTTTCTTAAAATGTAATAGTTGATTTTCCCATCTAATCAGTCTGATTAGAAAGCTCATTTAATACCTGCCAATAGCTTGGCGGTTCACCCACATGACCACGTTCACGTAGCATTTGATGCACTTTTGGCAGTTTAAAGTAAGGTACCGCAGCCATCAAATGATGTTCTTTATGATAGTTAACATTAATCGGTGCAACCAAAGCGCGTGCAAGATAGCCTGCTTTGGTGGTACGGGTATTGGTTAATGCACTATTGCTGGTTTCCATGCCAGCATGCTCTGCCATTGAACGAACTCTGAGAAATAAAGGAAATGGTGTTAAATATGCCACAACCCACAATGCATAAAGTTTAGGATGACCTGCTGCCCATAGGGCCGAAAATAGCGCTGCATTGGTGGCAATTGCCCCGCCACTGTTTTTTAGAAATGCTTTCGGATAATCAGTCCAGTGTTTGCCTTCCTGAGAAATCCAGCGACGATCATTGGATACCGTCCACTCCATTTTCTCAATATCCATCAGCACACGACCAACCGCAAATTTAAATCCAGTCACTCCTGATACATCACGCATAAATTTACGCATTAAAGATTTCTTAGAGGTTGGAAAGCCTGTCACAAGGGATAAATCAGGATCATCCACTGTTGAGGTTTTACTATGATGACGCATGTGATGCGCACGATATTTATGCAGATCATTCCAGATCGGACGTGCACATAACCAGTCAGTTAAAGTGTCATTGAGCCATTTGGTTTTAAACAGACTTTGATGAGATGCATCATGCATGATAATTGCCAATGCCAATTGACGTCCCGCCAAAATGACCAATGCAGCAATACACATCAATAATTTACCCCATGCAGGTAAATATTCCCATGAGCTCGCTACTGCAGCAAAAGTCCCACCAATGACTGCCCATGTTGAGAACACAGCCCAACTGCCATGCAAATCTGATTTAGCGGTGAGTTCAGTAATTTCCTCTCTACTGAATAAGTCACTAATTGCAACGCGTGTATTCATCTCTCTATCCTGTCAGAATGTGTTCTATTCTTATAAAACTACACAATTTATATTTTTATTTTAAACTTAGTAATATTTCTGTCAATAAATTAAAATTAAATTATCTGTAATATTTGTAATCAACCTTTACTCAACATGATTTTCATAGAATTTACGCCATGCATCTAAACCTGTCTGATCAAGACGTTGTACACTTTCAGCAAACTGTTGTCGGAGCTGTACATCCACAAAATCTTCTGGTAACAAAGGATCATTCATCAATAAGGAAATCGTTTGTCGTCCAAGTAATAACGACTCTCGAGCAGCATCCTCTAAGGAGAGTTGCGGTACAGTCGCTAACCACTGCTGGATCATCTGACAATATTTCTCATAATTCTGGTTTAAGATCTGGGGCGCCCAGAGTTTTGGCAAGTTCGCTAAAGTTGTCGCATCAAAATGGTTAATTTGGCAGATTTTTGCGGTCTCTTCTAAACCTGAAGATTTTAATTCTGAAAATAACTGATCAAAGCCAATCGCCAGATTATCTGGACGAATATAAATTCCCTGTTCCAGCTCTTTAAAACCGAAATGTTTTAATGCTCTTTCCCGACGATTTAAAGCAGTACGATCAACACGCCCCAACTCACCCGTAAATACTGCCAAATATTGATGATTCCAGCGCTTGGTCTGTTTAATCCCTTGTTTACGATTCAACATGACATCAGCCCATTCATGCGACTGCACTGTAAACTGATACACGCCGCGCTCAATCGCCTCTATGACGCCATCACTCGATAAACGAGTAACCGCTACGCGAATGCTGTTCTCACTAATGTCGAATAGTCTTGCCGCGACAATAATCTGCTTAATTGAAATCGCACGACCTTGCAGCCCCAAAAGTAAATCAATAATTAAATCACGGGCATTCATTTTAGCTATTGTCATCTTGCAGTCGAACCCATATAGGAATATGAAAGATTAGAAATAAGAGATGGGAATCTTAACTGAGAATCTCCCTTTTCGCATTTGCAAAAAGGGAGGGTTTTTTATTTTTTATAGGAAAACAAACAACAAAATAATACCGAGAACAATACGGTACCAAGCAAACACACGTAATGTGTGTCGTTCAACAAATTTTACCAATGCACTGACCACAAACAGTGCCGAAATAAAGGCAGCCACAAAACCCACCGCAATATTCAGCATATTATCTTGCGTTAGCACATCAGCATTACGTGCCAAGTCGAATACCGCTGCACCCAACATGGTTGGCATCGCCAAGAAGAAGGAAAACTCGGTTGCTGCTTTACGAGACAAGCCCGAGAACATGCCACCAACAATAGTTGCACCTGAACGCGAGGTTCCCGGAATCATGGCGACACACTGCGCACAGCCCACCAGAAAAGCCTGCTTATAGGTAATCTTGGTCGCATCCGTGGTTTTATGATCAAATTTAATTGATTCAACCCAGAAAATGATCAAACCACCGACAATTAAAGCGACTGCAACCACAAGAGGACTAAACAACACGCTCTTAATAAAATCGACTGCAAATACCCCAATCACCACCGCAGGAATAAACGCCAATAAAACACTAAAAGCAAAATGTCGCGCTTCTGCATCGCCACTAAAAAAACCTTTGACTAAGTCAAAAATCTTTTGTCGATATAACCAGCATACTGCCAGAATCGCGCCAAGCTGAATCACAACTTCAAAAACACGACCGTCATCTGAATGAAAGTCGATCATATGACCAAATAAAATCAAATGACCTGTACTTGAAATGGGTAGGAATTCGGTTAAACCCTCAATAAAGCCTAAAAATAAGGCTTTTAAAATTTCAATATGTTCCATAAATTACTCAAAAGCACGTAATACAAGAATAAAAATAAACGGCAAGCTTACCTTGAAATGGCATCATTTTATGTGATTGTCACGTAACGTTTTTATCAAAAAAGGACGCATGTACATAAATATCTCTTAAATAATCATCAGACTATTTTTCTTTTGCATTTGTTCGACCACTTCATGCGTATCAAAACCCAGACGCCAATATAAAAGTTCTAAAACATCTAACTCATCTTGGGTAATAATACGGTCATTCCAGAGGCATCTTTCTGCAATGGACAAAATATTGAGACGATCCCGCAATAACAACCCTGACACATCATTCAGGATTTCAGCCAGATCCAATGGCTCATCTGAAATATCCGCATAGGTTTGCATTTCCTCTTCAGTCAAAAGCAGTTGCAAAATACGTTCACGTACTTCAAGTTGATTCGGACTGTTGATTTGCTGGACATGCAACAAGGCATCAATCAGATGCACAATCTGAGATTTCACATCTTCAAAAGCAGCAGGTAGATGGGCGGGCATTAAATTGAGCTCATTTTTAACCCTTTCAAGCAATAAGGCATCCAATAACCCTACTTCCCCATCTTCCTGAATAATACACGCCAACTTCGTCAGAAATTGACGGGCAATACTGGCTGGCATATGCCCAATATTCTTACAGGCATCATGGAAGATTTGCACATGAATACGACCATCCAGATTCAATAAAGCATCGACAATGGCATGGCTGACAGGTGCATCCTGTGGAATAAATTCGCGATATTGACGGATCATTAAAATCGCCACCATCACCTCTCGCGAACCCGTTGCGGTTTGCATCGCACGCTGAATGAGTTCAGGACGTTTCTTATTTTTACGGATTTCTGGATTAAGCGGCTTAATCGCATCATTCAATGCAAAACTAATCGGTGATAAACGCAACAGCGGTAAAGGCTGTGGTGAACTCCAAGGCGTCGTAATATCGGCCGTTTCTTCTTCCAGCGAACGAAATAAACTAAACAAAGGACGATTACGTAATTTTCTTAGATTTTCTAATTGTAAATCTTGCAATAAAGTCGGATTCAATTCATAGATTCGATCTTTAATACTGGGATGAATATTCATCCAGCTTTGTGGACTCAATGAGTTTGCAAAGCACATATGCGAAATGGATTCAGAATAGGCACTGTGAATTTGCGAGCCCGAATGATGGACGTAAATCCGTAATAGGGTTTGAATATTGGCATTATTATTCATCAATCGCATGGTCTTGAGATCATTGCGAAAGGTCCGCCCACTTAAAGTCAGATATTTAATTCCACGGGTAATTAAAATCCCTAAACTTCCAATCAGCCAAATCACCCCACCTATCGCGACAAAAATAGTTTCAAACTTATTGCGATAAGACGTTGCATAAGGACTATAACCCGCTTGAGCCAGCTTGCTTCCCCATTGGCTAAAGGTCGTTAGGCCACTATACAAAAGTTTAAGCTTGGTATTTTCAACTGCTTCACCAGATAAAATCTGGTTAAACTCATAACTGAGCAAGCCATACAGTTCCAGCTCATCAAGATTTTGCAAAGCCCCCCAAGTCAGGATAATCACAATATCTTGCGACCTAAAACCAGCGGTTAAAGCATTTACACCAACCTCATCAGGTAAAACATAGACCGCAGGAGGATCGATAGAGAAGCTTTTGGCCACTTGCTCTACAATTTTTAATGCCGTACTTTCTTCGGGCGTACTTTCATCAAATACTAGACGTCTGGCCTTTAATTGCTTGGCAAGCGAATGCCCGCCTTCACGTAGCACATAAAGTTCTGCACCAACCGACCAGAACAGCACAAAAATAAGCAAGAGAATAAAATAAGGACTAAGAACATGCCACCAGATCGGCTGCGTATAATCGAAGAAATGGACGACCAAACCTAAAATTAGATTAAGAATAAAAACAGTCAACAACATCGCCAGCCAACAAAAGCTCATTGACCATGCAATATTCTTATTTTCGATTAAGTAATGGCTCATTTCTCTCAATGTAAATTTTCCTGATTACATTGTTTCTGTTTAGGACTTCCGTATCCGTTATCATAAAATAAAAAAGCGGGAAATTCCCGCTTTTCTATAGATTAAGATGATTACTCTTCTTTGATTCCGGTTAAATCAACCGAAGCGGCATCAATATTCACATCGATATAGCTATCTAGTTTATTTTTTGCAGAGTCGCTACGTTTTTGCTCGAGTTTATCAAGGTAATCCTTGTCGATTCCACCCGCCACATAAATACCATCAAACACTGAACAATCAAACTCAGTTAAATCTGGCACTTTGCTGGTACGAACCGCATTTTTCAAATCTTCCAAGTCTTGGAAAACCAGACGGTCTGCACCAATATTTTCACGGATTTCTTCAACTGTACGGCCTGAGGCAATCAGTTCAGCCTTCGCAGGCATATCAATACCATACACATTTGGATATTTCACCATTGGCGCAGCTGAAGCAAAGAATACTTTCTTCGCACCAGAATCACGTGCCATCTGGATAATTTCGTTACATGTGGTACCACGTACAATCGAGTCATCGACCAATAGAACATTCTTGTCTTTAAACTCAAGCTCTACAGGGTTCAATTTTTGACGAACTGATTTTTTACGTTGTTGCTGACCCGGCATAATGAAGGTACGTCCGATATAACGGTTTTTCATAAACCCTTCACGGAATTTCACACCCAAAATATTTGCCAATTCTAAAGCAGAGGTACGGCTGGTATCTGGAATTGGAATCACAACATCAATATCGTGCTCCTCACCCCATTCTTTCAAAATCTTATACGCCAGCTTCTCACCCATTTTTAAACGGGCTTTATATACTGAAATACCATCGATCGTTGCATCTGGACGAGCAAAATACACGTATTCGAAAATACATGGGCGATATTCAGGATTTGCAGCGCATTGCTTGCTAAACAGCTGTCCATTCTCATCAATGAAAATCGCTTCGCCAGGCGCAATATCACGCTCAACTTTAAAACCTAGTGCCGTAATCGCAACCGATTCAGAAGCGATAATATATTCAGTCCCTTGTTCAGTTTCGCGAGAACCATACACCAGAGGACGAATACCATTCGGATCACGGAAACCAACCAGGCCGTGGCCTGTGATCATGGCAACCACGCCATAAGCGCCTTTGCAACGTTCATGTACACGAGAAACAGTGTGGAAAATATCGTCTGGTGTTGGATTTAAGGTACGAATCTTCTGTAATTCATGCGCAAAGACATTGAGCAGAACTTCTGAATCGGAATCCGTATTCATGTGACGTAAATCTGTTTTAAACAGGTCATCATGAATTTCTGCGGCATTGGTCAGGTTACCATTGTGTGCAAGGGTAATCCCGTACGGAGAGTTTACATAGAACGGCTGCGCTTCAGCACTGCTTGATGAACCTGCGGTTGGGTAACGCACATGTCCAATCCCGTAGTTCCCAAGCAATGCACGCATATGACGGGTATGGAATACATCGCGTACCATACCGTTATCTTTGCGGAGAAATAAACGCCCTTGGTGGCAGGTTACGATTCCTGCGGCATCCTGTCCTCGATGTTGCAGCATCGTTAAGGCATCAAATAACATTTGGTTCACTGGTGATTTACCGGCTATCCCAACAACTCCACACATAGCAACCTCGCGACAAGCTAGCGATTAATAAAAAGGATTTTTCGTCGAATGATCAGAACGGTCTGTGACAGCTGCACGTTCTGATTCGTCCATTTCTGGTGAAGGGCGATGTAACAACGCACCTTCAGATGTCATTTGATGTAAAGCTTGATTTGCCGCATCTTTGGACATTTCAGTAGCCAAAGGTGCGTAAGGTAATAAAATTTGTACGAATTTAGACTGTTTCCAGTGCGGTGAGCTTTCTACCCATGGCCCGAGACCCTGCATAGTGATCAGCACAATCAATAGTCCTTTGAGGGAACCAAAAGCACCACCTGCTAAACGATTTAATGGGCCCAGTTTTAAACTTTTCAAGAGCCCATTGAGTAACGCTGAAACAATCCAGGTACATACCACGATGATCAATACGATAAAAGCAAAAGCAGCAATTTTTTGCACAACGGGGTCTTGGCTCAGACTGCTCATTGCAGGTGCCAATACCACCGCGTATTTTGCTCCAATGATCAATGCAAATATCCATCCGATCAAGTTCGCAAAGGCTTTAATAAATCCTTGGCGCAAACCGTTCAGCCCTCCAATGAGCAAGATGACCAGAATAATGATATCAAGCGTGTTCATTTCACAATGTCATCGCATTAACACAATCTTTGATTAGGGTTGGGCCTGTATAAATCAGTCCGCTATAGACCTGAACGAGACTCGCTCCTGCCTGTTGTTTAGCAACCGCATGTTCGCCTGCCAAAATACCGCCTACACCGATCAAAGGAATCTGACCCGCGAGTACTTTCGCAAACTGGCGTAAACATTCGGTACTTTTCTCAAATACAGGCGCACCAGACAAGCCACCCGCTTCATTTCCGTTTTCAAGATTTTCGACACCTTCACGGCCAAGCGTGGTATTGGTCACGATGAGACCATCAATCTTGAATTGCAATAATTGTGCTGCAATAAAATCAATATCTTCTGTGGTTAAATCTGGTGCAACTTTGAGCACAAGAGGAACATAATGATTATATTGTTTTGCCAGTTCTAGTTGACGATCTTTTAATGTTTGTAACAACTCTGTTAGTGCATCACCACTTTGTAAGCTACGTAAGTTTTTGGTATTTGGAGATGAAATATTAACCGTAATATAAGACGCGTAATTATAAACTTTTTCTAGGCAGATCAGATAATCAGAAACTGCATCTTCAACAGGCGTATCGGCATTTTTACCAATGTTAATTCCAAGAACACCTTTAAATTTTGATGCTTTGACATTCTCAATCAGTTTATCCACGCCATCATTATTAAAGCCCATACGGTTAATAATGGCTTTTGCCTGAGGAATACGGAATAAACGCGGTTGAGGATTACCTGCTTGTGGACGTGGCGTAATGGTTCCAATTTCGATAAAACCGAAGCCTAGTGCTGCTAAAGCATCAATATGCGCACCATTTTTATCTAAACCAGCAGCAAGACCCACAGGATTTGGGAATTCAATTCCCATACATGTCACAGGTTTCGCTGCTACTTTCTGATGCATCAAGCCAATTTTATGGGCTTTATCCAGCATAGAAAGTGTAAGTTCATGTGCACGCTCTGGCGCTAAAGTAAACAACAAAGGGCGAGCCAATGAATATAACATACCAATCACAGTCTACTGTTTTTTCAAGTAGGCATATTATAGGCATAGGCGTATCAAAACGCCATGCCTGACATAGGGTTTTTAATGGCTTACTGTACTGTTGCAGTTAATTTAATCTGATTATTGTTTGACACCATATCCATTTTTTGAATACTAATCCCCATTTGCGACAATTGCATTAAAAAGTTAGCTAAAACAGCATAGTTCTGATGTTCTGCCACCAGTTGAATCTGTTCGCCATTTTGCTGAGAGGATACAGCCAAGCCCTGCTGTTGTGCTGTCCGCTGAATCTTGTCCGCAGCCGTCAGTGACAGATCATTGGCAGGTTTCATAGTAGCAGCATTACTCTGCATCCAAACAGTCAGATCTTTGAGCTCATTTAAGCGTTTTTGCTGCTGATCGGCTAAAGCATGCATTATCCACAAGGAATAACCGATCACCGTGACAATCACAAAAATGGTCGTAAAAATAACCATCACGCGTTCACGCACAGATAAACTTTGCAGATATTCATTGAGTGCTTCAACTTTCTGGTCGAAGCTGTTTTGTAAACGTGTTAGTGCTTTCATTATTTTACTTTTACCACCCCGATTGCGCCCACACTGTCCGCCTGAACATTGCCTAACTCAGCCTGAAAACCTTGCTGATTTAATTGTTGGGTCAGTCCTTGTAAATCATCTGCCGATTTTGCTTTGAGTGACATGGCGAGCGTTGAAGCATCGTAGCTGACCTGCTGAGCCACAATCTGTTTTTGCATCAGGATTGGCCCGACACGACTCAACAGTGACAGTGCCTGCGTATCGCCCAGCTGACTCATACGCAACTGGCTTTCAAACTGGCTCTTAATATTTTGTTCAGTCACCCTGATATTTTCACCGAACCAGTATTTGTATTGGTCAATAGCTTGAACAGCCGTCTGATCGGCGACTTTTTTCAATTTCGACCAGCGCAAAGTATCATAGCCCAATTGCACCACGATCACAGCCAAAAGTACTGCTGCGGCAGCTTTCCAGTAGCCCGACCATTGGGTTTCTGCATTTTTTGACTTCGGCAAAACATTAAAGGGATGCTGTTTTGCTTTTAACAGTGGCTGAAATTGATAACTGAATTCTGTACGCTGATCTTTGCTGGATGCCGTTGCCAGACTGTCCATCTGGGCAGCATTTAAATTGGCAAACTTAAATTGTGTTTCAGGTGGCTGGAACTCAAGAAATAAGCCGAGATCATCCACCGAGTTGCCTTGCCATGCATTTTCTCTGACCAGTAAATGATCATAGAGATTGACCAGCACAACCTCATGTTGCTCTGGCTCAGGCAAAATCAAAAAGTCAGGTAAGAAAGCGCTAATCTGGACAGGTAACAAACTGAGTGCATGCTGCCAGGTTTCAATGGTTGACTGTGCTACACCTAGAATATTGACTTGATCCTGATGAAAATGATGTACCACTTTCATTTGATCAATCGGTAAGGTTACAAACTCTTCGAGGAGATATTTAATCCCCTCTTGTCCTAATTGTTTGTAATGTACCTTTGTCATTGCTTGTTGCAACATCTGAGCATTACGGCTTGGAAAATAAACCACCGCTTCTTTTCCATTGTGCTCTTGCAAGTCTTGAATCAATTGCTCAAGACTATTGGCTTGCAACCAGTTTTCCCCAGCCGACCAATACCATGTTCCATTGGTTTCGGGCATCCATAAATACAGCATCGGTGTTCAGTACCCTTATCCTAACGCGGATATATAAAAATTATAGTGTTGGCGTAAAACGATTCTTTTGTGTCGACAATCCATTCGCGATCACAGCTTGATCATAAAGACGGGCTTCTGCCAATGCAAATGGATTAAAGTTCTCATGGGTCAACTGTTCAGCAATATGTGCCACAACATTCATATGACACACCACAGCAATTGACTCGTACGGTAATTTTGACAACCATTCAATTGCATCTTTGGCATCATCATCTGGTTTGATCTTATCGCAAATCAGAACCGGAATGCCGTGAAAATGTGCCTTGATATGAGCCAACGTTTCCTGAGCACGCAATAAAGGGCTCACCACAAAGATTTCAGGCTGAATCACATCTTTTAAAAACTGCCCAGTTTGCTCAGCTTGCTGATGTCCACGCTGGGTTAATGGGCGTTGCATATCGTTTCCATTGATGGCTGGAGACGCTTCACCGTGACGAACTAAAGTTAACTGCATAAAACGACCTTATTTTTTATAGCTGTATCATAACGCGAATAGATGACAGTTTTTTGATTAGACTTCATGATGAGGTAAAACAAACTCAACATCACTACGATGACCATTTTTCATTAAAGACAACGCAATATTCATTGGCGGTGCGCCTTCAAAAATCACTTCATACAGTGCATTGGTAATTGGCATGTATACATCCAGTTCTTGTGCTTTGGTACGCACCTGAACAATGGTATTAATCCCTTCAGCGGTCTGTCCCAGTTCTTTGGTCGCCTGATCCAGTGTTTTACCTGAACCTAGAGCAAAGCCAATCTGATAGTTACGGCTCAACGGACTATTACAGGTCGCAAATAAATCACCGACACCCGATAAGCCTAAGAATGTCAAAGGATTCGCGCCCTGCTTTACCGCAAATCGGCTCATCTCAGCCAAAGCACGCGTCAGGATCATACTCTTGGTATTTTCACCAATCTTGTATGCATCACCCATCCCCATCGCCACAGCATAGATATTTTTTAGCGCACCGCCCAATTCCACACCATGTACATCATCGCTACCAAACACGCGGAATAAGGCGCTGTGTAACGCATGCTGAACCGCATAGCGAACCAGTTCAGAATCACTGGCAATTACAGTGCCTGATGGCATCCCTGCCATAATTTCTTTGGCAAGGTTTGGACCCGATAACACACCGTATGGTACTTCTGGTAATTCTGTACGAATGATATCGCTCATGAAACTGAAGGTTTTAGCCTCAATCCCTTTGGTTAATGAAACCACCGCCTGAGAGGTAATAAATGGTGCAATCTGCTTTAATACATCACGAAATGAATGACTCGGAATCGCCACCAGAATAATGTCACGATCACGTACCGCCAGTTCCAGATCAGCGACTGCACGTAATCCCGGTTCCAAGGTAAAATCAGGCAAATAGCGTTTATTGACGTGAGTTTGATTGATTTCTTCCGCCACCGCAGCATCACGAATCCAGATCATGGTATCGCAACCATTACGCACAGCTAGATTAGCCATGGCTGTACCAAAACTACCACCACCCAATACTGTAATTCTTAATGCTGTTTTTTGATCCACAGCCACGGGTTCAACTAAATCGCTAAATTTTAACTCTGTCATTTTTTATCCTGAAACCTATTTCTTTCTTTAATCATTACAAACCGAGCTTAGTTTGCTTGCCACACTTTGACAAAATCCTGACTGTTTATTTCTGCACGCGGCGCAATCGCCTTTGCCGCAGTTCCGATATAGATAATACCTGAAATTAAATCTTGCTCTTTTAAACCTAACTGTTGTTTTAACCAGTTTGACTCAACCACAGCACCTGAACGCCACATGGTTGCGAACCCTTGTGCCTGTAAAGATAACAAGAAATTCTGAATCGCTGCACCCGTGCTTAGGATTTGCTCAAAATGCGGTACTTTTGGATGATCTTGAAGAGTCGTTAAAGCTAAAATCAGCAACGGCGCACGAAATGGATGCTGCTTCACACGCTCAAGCTGGGCAAGCTCTGTTTCTCCGAGGTCTGCCAAAGCTTTAGCAAGATGCTCACCAAAAGCAGCACGTTGCTCAGGTGTAACGATCACAAAACGGGTAGGTTTTAAACGATGATGATCTGGCGCGGTCAACGCCGCTTGTACTGCTTTTTCGAGTTGTTCTGTATTCGGTGCTGGCTCAATAAGTTGACCAATAGATTGACGTTGATGAATATTTTGATGAATTGTCTCTATATTTGAGTCCGTCATTGAAATGAATCTAACTAACACAAGGATGGCGCTAGATTAGCATAATCTGAATGATTTCCACTATGCCTAATTCATGCTTGTCTCTGCTGCTTATATTGCTTTTTTGTCAGTAAATGAAAATATCATCATTGCTAAGCTCATCATTCATTTGACAAAATTAACAGAGTCTCTGCACAAACTGTACATAACCTGCCAAAGCACTCAGAAATTATATGTTCAAATAATATGATTACGTAACCACTTGAGAACAAGCAATGAAAAAAACCTTCATCATGAGTTTACTTGGCGGCTTGGCATTGGGTCTGACTGCATGTGCATCTACCCCGACCAACACATTAGCGATTCAAAAAGAAAATAATCAATATGAAGTAACAGGCATTGGTAAAACAAATTTGATCGCTAAAAATAATGCGATTAGCGCTGCCCAAAAAACCTGTACTCGCAATACCTCGCCTGTTGTTGTCGATGAAAAAACAGCTTATCAAGGTGTACTGAAAGGTGTTGTAGATGAGCAGACGGGCAAGATGGTTGAAGCTGCCGCAGGTGTGATTGGTACTATTACAGGTAAAAATGCTTCTTTAGCCAAAGATGATGATTACCAGACCACACTCACCTTCTATTGCAAAGGCAATGCCTAAAAACAAAAAAGCCGATGTTTCTACATCGGCTTTTATTTTCTGGATTGCTTAGTGAGCTTCGCTCGCAGCAACCTCTGTAACATCAGTATTATGTTCATCTAAATTCGGTTTATCGATTGCATCAATTGCAGCTTGTTGCTCTGGAGTCGTTTGAGTTGCTACAGCAGCAGAAGCAGCCTGATCTTGCTGTTCAACATTCTTCGCTTCTTCTTTCTTTGCACATGCAGTCAGCATGATTGGAGCAATGATTAGCGCGGCAAGGGTTAATTTAAATTTCATCACGGCTTTCCACAGTAACTTGGTTAACTTGTGACAAGCATATTTCAGATATATGACACTTTAATGACTGCAACGTTGTACAAAAGTAAAAAGAGCCGATTTAAATCGACTCTTTTTTATATTTTCGTGACTAATCAAAAGGTTAAATCTTGATTAAGCACGTTCAAGTAAAGCTGCAACCGCAGGTAAAGTCTTACCTTCTACAAACTCAAGGAAGGCACCACCACCCGTTGAGATATAACCAATTTGGTCAGCAACTTCATATTTATCAATCGCAGCCAATGTATCACCACCACCAGCAATCGAGAAACCTGCAGATTCAGCAATCGCCAAAGAAAGTGCCTTAGTACCTTCGCCGAATTGATCCACTTCAAATACGCCTACTGGGCCATTCCAAAGAATCGTTTTTGAAGTTTTCAAGATCTCTGCAAATGCTTTAGCCGTTTCAGGACCAACATCCAGAATCATATCGGTATCAGTCACATCTGCAACATTTTTCACGACAGCTTGTGCGTTTGCCAATGAACCCAAGAAGTCTTCAAAGTTGATTTGGCTTGCATCTGCAACCACAACATCAGTTGGTAATGGCACACTCACTTTTGCAGCAATTTGTTTTGCTGTTTCAACCAAGTCAGCTTCGTAAAGTGATTTACCAACGTTATAACCCGCTGCCGCAAGGAAAGTATTGGCAATACCACCACCAACGATCAATTGATCGCAGATTGTTGATAATGAGTTTAATACATCAAGTTTAGTTGATACTTTAGAACCCGCAACAATTGCCACCATTGGTTTTTCTGGAGTTTGCATTGCACGACCAAGCGCATCTAATTCAGCAGCCAACAATGGACCTGCTGCTGCGATTGGTGCAAAACGTGCTGCACCTTCAGTTGATGCTTCTGCACGGTGCGCTGTACCAAATGCATCCATAACAAATACGTCACAAAGCGCTGCATATTTTTTTGCAAGTTCTTCGTTATTCTTCTTTTCACCGTGGTTGAAACGTACGTTTTCAAGCAATACTACCTGACCCGCTGCAACGTCCACGCCATCTAAATAGTCTGTGAATAATTTAACGTCTTGACCTAAAGCTTTGCTTAAATAAGCCGCAACTGGTGCAAGTGATTGTTCTGGTTTTGGCTCACCTTCTACAGGACGACCCAAATGAGAAAATACCATTACTGCTGCGCCTTTTTCCAAAGCAGCTTTAATGGTTGGCAATGCAGCACGTAAACGTGCATCACTGGTAATTTCCCCATTTTTTACAGGAACGTTTAAGTCTTCACGAATAAGGACACGTTTACCTGCTAAATCAAGATCAGTCATGCGCTGAAAATTCATGGATGGCTCTCTAGTTGATTTTAAAAACGGCACAATTTTAAATGATTCTCTGAAATAAAGGTGAGTTTTTTTGCAGAAAAGCTGCCGAAGCCGTCACTTTTGATTATGATAATCAGCGTCACCCGATCTTTATTATTATTATGTCTATTCATCCAGATCCTAAAATTAATCGTTTAAATGTACTTGGCGAACCTTTAGCCAGCTGTTGTTATGATCCGCTGACCGGATATTTCCGTAATGGTTTTTGTCACACGGCGGTCACCGACTCAGGTCAACACACCATGTGCGCGCAAATGACCTCTGAATTTCTGAATTTTTCACAAAAAGTCGGCAATGACCTGATCACACCGTTACCAGAAGTCGGTTTTCCCGGGCTTAAACCGGGTGATTTCTGGTGTATCTGTGTGACGCGCTGGGTGGAAGCCTATCAGGCTGGACATGCGCCACCGATCAAACTCAATGCATGCCACAATGCGGTGTTACACTACGTACCGCTCAATATTCTTGTGGAATATGCGGTCTAATGCGTCAACCTGAATTGATTTTGGCATCTAGCAGCCAAACCCGCAAAGATCTCATGGATCGTTTAAGGCTCGATTATCGCTGTATTTCACCTGATATTGATGAATCTGCAACAGGTGAATTACATGCCGATGATTTGGCTAAAAGACTGGCCCATGAAAAAGCAGCTGTGATCGCTCAGCAACATCCCGATGCCATTGTGATCGGTTCTGATCAGGTGGCTTGGCGTGAACATGCCCCCTATGATTTTATTGGCAAGCCTTTAAGTGTTGAAAATGCCATTCAGCAATTACAGACCAACTCGGGTCAAACCGTATTTTTCAGCACCGCGCTCAGTGTTCAACATTTACAGTCTGGCTTTGAAACCACACTGGTTGAGCATTACCAAGTCAAATTCCGCGAAATAACTTTGGCGGAAATTGAACGTTATATTGAAATTGACCAGCCTTTACATTGTGCGGGCAGTTTTAAATGTGAAAGCTTGGGGATTAGCTTATTTGAAAAAATGGTGGGTGATGATCAAACTACCTTGATGGGCTTACCAATGATTCAGCTGTGTAAGATTTTACGTGAGTTTGGGATAAACGTTCCTTAAAAAATACCCTGACCTAAACTCAATTTAGATCAGGGGCAATCATTATTCCTCGACTACAGTGACTCTTTTTGGCAATGCAAACCAGATAAAAATCGACAAGATCAAGAACAACAAGGCAGCGACATTCAACACGGAACGATGTGATTGACTAAAGGCCTGTTTTGCAGCAGTACTCACATGTTCAGCAATCGCAGGTTGTAATTGCTTGGCAGCTTGAACCGCCTCTCCAATCGAGCTACTCACCTGTTCAATAATGCGATGCGGCACTTCGGTTGGTACTACAATCGAGTTGGCATAGAACCATGACAACATCAGACCGAAAAAGGCAATTCCCAGACCTGCTCCCAGCTCATAGGCCATCCCTTCAATCGCCCCTGCTGCCGTCGCTTTGCTTGGTGGCACTGAAGACATAATCGCAGAGGTTGAAGCCAATAAAGCAATTTCCACGCTTAAACCTAAAACAACCATCCAGCTCCAGACCTGCATCTTCGCCTGCATAAAATCAGTATTTGCCAATCCCCACAAACTTACAGCACTCATCAACATACCGAGCGATGCGACTGAACGGAGACCAAAACGATTGACCAGCATACTGGCGATTGGGCCACCTAAACTAATCGCAACCATGAACGGTAAAATGAATGCCCCTGCTGCCAGTGGTGAAAGTTGGTAAACAAATTGTAGTTCTTGTGAAATCAGCAATTCAAAACCGACCAATGCCATCATGGAGACAATTGCCATCACCACACCTGTCGCAATCACAGGATGTTTGAATAATTGAATATCAATCATTGGAGATGTTGAGGTGAGCTGTTTGCGGACAAAGCCTACCAGTAAACTCAAGCCCACGGCAAAGATTAAAACCGACCAGATGCTAAACCCATGCATTACGGTTTTCACCGCATAGATCATGCTCAGGATGGCCACCACCAAAACCAGCGCCTGTAACAAGTTGAGGTTCTGCTTTGGTTGCCCTGCCTGTTTTGGAATCACAAATACCGTTAAAGCCAACACAGCAAGCATAATCGGCACATTAATCAGGAACACAGCGCCCCAATGGAAATGCTCCAGCAAGAAACCGCCCAGTAACGGGCCAAAGGCTGCACCACCACCACCGACAGTCGCCCAGATGCCAAGCGCGAAGTTACGTTGCTTCTCATCCAGAAAGGTATTACGGACCGCAGATAAAGTCGCAGGCAAAATCATGGCTGCACCCACTGCCAATAATGCACGTGAACCAATTAAGGCATAAGCAGTAGAAGAAAATGCAGCTGCCAGTGACGCCAGACCGAATAAGATCCCGCCAATAATCATCAGCCGTTTAAAACCAATACGGTCTCCCAACGCACCCATCGGTAAAATCAGGCCCGCCATGACCAAGGAATAGATATCAATAATCCACAGCAATTCATTTGCTGATAAAGAAAGTGACTCACTCAACGTCGGTGTCGCCACGTGTAAAACGGTCGCATCAATCGATACAGGGAGATAGATCAATACAACGATTGCAAGAATTAACCACTTGCGTGACATAAATGCCTCTAAATTGGACAATTGTTCAAATTGCTGTCATTATAACCAAAATTGAACACTTGTCCAACTTTAAAATTTGGAGTAGTGTGTTTCCGTTTTATATACAGGTATAGGTGCAAACAAAGAATGGCTTATTTAAATCGCGAACAACGTCGTGAAATGATTTTACAGGCGGCCATGCAAGTCGCTTTAAACGAAGGTTTTTCTGCGATGACCGTACGCCGTATTGCCACCGAAGCGCAAACCTCGACAGGACAAGTGCATCATCATTTTGTCTCCAGCTCACATTTAAAAGCAGAAGCATTTATCAAACTAATGCAACAACTGGACGAAATTGAAAATCAGGTCAGCACAGCCAATGCTTTACAGCGCCTCTCCCTGTTATTGGGTTGCGAAAATATTGAGCAGATTCAACCCTATTTAAGACTCTGGAATGAAGCCGAAGTTCTCATTGATCAGGATCAAGAAATAAAACAGGCTTACAACATCGCCATGCAGGACTGGCATCGCTCAATTGTCCGTATGATTAATGAAGGTCAAGCACAGGGAGAGTTTCATTTTGAGACCAATAGCCATGACATCGCATGGCGGTTAATTGCGTTTGTCTGTGGTCTGGAAGGAATTTATAAATTAGAACTGACTGGCTTAAATGAAGCTGATTTTAAACGTCATACCGAAGCCATCATTCAGGCAGAATTGTTTAAAAAGTAAAATGAGAAAACAATGAGACACCCCTTATTACAAACGCCAAGACTGGATTTATTTCTATTTCAAATGGATGATCTAGCCGATATCTACCCTTGTGTGACTACAACGTTAACGCGTTATATGACATGGGAGCCAGCACAAAGTTTTGCTGAAATCGAGCAGATTGGACAAATATGGCTTATCGCAGAAACAAAACGTACGGATCACCATTTTGTATTACGTAATAGAGAAGATCAGCAATTTATTGGCTTAATTGGCATCCATCATTTAGGTACTGCAACACCCGAATTGGGCTTATGGATTCGGGAAGATTGCCATAATCAAGGCTTTGCCAAAGAAGGCCTCTTAGAAGTTTTTCATTGGGCTTCTGCACATATCTCTGCCCAATATTTCTTATATCCTGTTGCAATCGAAAATCAGCCAAGTCGTAAACTAGCTGAATTTTTAGGGGGAACTATTGCTGGATACAAAACTGAACGGAAATATGAGGCAGTGATTTATCACATTCCACCCTATCAAGGTGCTACGAATTAGAACCAGCCTTTGCGTCCATTTAAAATTGCATCTGCACAACGAAGCGTTTCCTGACTTAAGCCCCACAAACGATAATCCCCTGTTGCCGAAGTCACATTAAAATTATGGGTATAAGCAAAACTCAATTCACGGTCAAAATCACACCAGGCCCCTGAACCATTAAAGCCAACATGACCAAAGCCATGTGGTGCACGTTTGCCCATCGTTAAAATACGGTGATAACCCAAACGCCAATGCATTGGAATTGGCATCACTCGATCACGAGCTTTGCTTTGTACCGTACTGAGTTGCTTAAATACTTCTGGACGAATGAATTGTTGCCCCTGCCATTGCCCTTGATTGGCCAGCATCGCATATACTTTAGCCAAACTATCTGCAGTAAATACACCATTGGCTGCCGGAATAACGGCTTGTAATCCTTCATCGCTGTAGAAGCTAAAATTGCGCATCCCTTTTGGGATCATAGCATCCTGAAAATCCTGAGGGTTTTGACCTGAAAGCTCTAATAATCGTTCTGATAAAGAAGCTTTACGTGGTTGACTATTTTTCTTAGCTTGAGGCTTAGTCGAGGTAGGCGCTTTGGGTTTTAACAATAAACGTGCAACACGATCTAGTTCTGAAGCAGGCGTGCCGAAATATGCCCCATCCAGTTCAAGGGGTTGTACAAGATAACGCTGCATTAACCAGTTTAACGGCTGCTTGGCTGCTTTCTCAATCACACCACCCAAAATCCAACCATAGGTCAAAGGCTGATAGGCAAAACTTTGTCCTGCCGCAAAACGTGGTGTTGCTGCTGCAACCACATCCAGCATATGCGACCAATCCAACATTTCTGTCGCGGCATCAATCATATTGCGGATATCAAACAAGCCACTTTGATGCGATAAAACATGACGCAAAGTAATATTGGCTTTGCCATTTTGAGCAAATTCAGGCCAGTAATGCGCAATAGGCTGATCATATTCAAGTATCCCTTCACTCACCAGAATATGCGCAAGGGTTGCAAGAATACCTTTACCCGTTGAGTAACACATCGCTAAAGTATCTGATTGCCAATCTTCTTCTTGAGATTTTTTACCCGTAAAAATATCAACAACTTTTTGACCTTGGAAATACACCACCAATGCCGCGCCGCCTTGCTGGCTTCGCGCATCTTGTAGACGGCTAAACTGGCTAGCCAAGTCAATAAAACGCTCATCAACACTGCCATGATAATGATGCGTATCGGCAAATAAAATTTCTTTAATCAAAGCCCAATTCCTTATGATATTTATGTTTTTATAATATCCCTGTTGCGAACAACAGGGAGCATTTTTAATTTAAAAATGTATTAAAGTGCTTTCACTGTACCAGCCACATGCGGCTTTTTAGATTTCAGATTGCGAATCAAGAAATCTGTTTGCGTTGATTCAGCCGCAGTTAAAAACTCAACTGTTGAAGGTAAATACATTGGCAATTTAAACCAGACATCTGCTTCATAAGCTGCTGGAAGCTCAATGCTCGCCAAAGCTTTGGCCTTGCTCCACATACCATGTGCAATTGCCTGTTTAAAACCAAATGCTTTTGCAGTTACAGCGTGAATATGAATCAGGTTAAAGTCACCAGAAATCACCGCATAACGACGACCTGTATTTTCTGAAATATTCCATTCTGCTTGTAGTTGATAAGCTGGTTCTTGCGTATCTTTAGCCTTCTCACCTGCTTTTTTCTCAGTTTTCTGGCGTGATAAATACGTCGTTAAACTTTCCATTACCACTTCACCAGCAACTTTCGCAGTCGTGATGAAATCAAACTGTAAACCCTTGTCGTGCGGTTTCAATTCACCAAATTTACAAGACAGCGTAATTTGCTCATTCACACCAATTTTGCGTGTCTGCTTAATCTGGTTACGAATATGCACCAAACCCAAGATCGGGAATGGGAAAGCTTCGCTGGTCATCATGTGCATTTGCAGACTTTGAGACAAAACCGCTAAATAAATTGCAGGTACGAAACCATCATTTTTAAAACCACAAATCTCGTTATAGCTTTCTAAATGTTTGGTATCAATCTTAAGTGTATCCACCACATACTCAACTTGTGGCAGAACCTTTTCACCTTTTGGCTTTTTGAAAATGAGACCTTGAATGACTTTTGGATAAGCTAAATAAGGTTTTGGCAACTGACTAAAATGACGTGTATTCATAATAAACCTTTCAATATTTTTATAAAAAAGGGATGCACAAGCACCCCTCTTCAAAACCCTAATGCTTAAGCACCTAACAAGCTTTGACCGCAGACGCGAACCACGTTACCTGTCACACCTGTTGAACCAGTAGATGCATACCACGCAATTGCTTCCGCAACATCTACAGGTAAACCACCTTGGTTCATTGAGTTCATACGGCGACCAGCTTCACGGATCGCGAATGGAATCGCAGCAGTCATTTGCGTTTCAATGAAACCTGGTGCAACTGCATTGATGGTAATACCATTTTTCAATGTCGGGGCAGTAAATTTAACCAGACCGATCACACCTGCTTTAGATACCGCATAGTTGGTTTGACCGAGGTTACCCGCGATACCACTGATTGATGATACACAAACGATACGACCATTTGCATTTAAACCATCATGAGATAGTAAGTAATCGTTAACACGCTCAATTGCAGACAAGTTAATGTTGATCACAAGATCCCAAAGCTCAGGCTTCATATTTGCCAAAGTTTTGTCACGGGTAATCCCTGCATTGTGAACAATCACGTCTAAACCACCCTGTTTTGCAGCAGCAGTCTTGATTTTTTCACCCGCATCAGCAGCAGTAATGTCAATTGCCAACACTGAACCACCAATTGAACCTGCAACACGCTCAAGATCAGCTTGTTGTTGCGGAACATCTAAACAAATGACATGCGCACCATCACGCGCCAATACATGCGCAATCGCTTCACCAATACCACGACTTGCACCAGTCACTAATGCAGTTTTGCCTGCAAGTGGCTTCGCCCAGTCTAAATCAGCCACATCTGCTTTAGATACGCGGATCACCTGACCTGATACATAAGCAGAACGTGGTGAAATCAAGAAACGTAAAGTTGATTCAAGGTTCGCTTCTGCGCCCTGATCGACATAAACCACTTGAGCAGTAATGCCTTTTTTGAATTCTTTACCAACAGATTTGATGAAACCTTCAAGCGCACGTTGTGCAATCGCCTGTTTGACTGTTTTTGCAGTTTCAGGTGTGGTACCGATCACAATCACACGACCTGAACTTGAGATTTGACGAGCGATTGGATTGAAGAAGTTATACAACTCTTTCAACTGCTCAGAATCTTGGATACCAGAAGCATCAAATACAACGGCTTTAAATTTAGATTCTTTATCATCGGCATTCAATGGACGAAGATTTAAGCCGACTTTTGCAGCAGTTTGTTGTAATTCAACATTATTACCGACATAGCTATCTGCATGAATATTGCTAAGAACTTGAGCAATCGCACCAGAAACCGTACTTGATGGTGCTGCGCCAAGCAATACTGCTCCATTCACAACAGGCTGAGCACTTTCAAAACGATCTAGCGTTACTGGTGATGGTAGACCTAAATTTTTTACAACAAATTTACCTAAAGGTGATTGTGTAAATGCTTGGTACTGATCAGTCATGGTTATTATCTCTCATACAAATGAATTTGTTACAAACACATGAATCATGTTGGGATATGGCATGAAATCAATGTCTGATTGACTCATTACAAATCATACTTGAGTTCATGTCTGGATGTCTTGACCTGAATGTGGTCTCAAGCGTCATTCTAGTCAATACAGCAGTATTGAAAATATGGTATGTTTGTACCAAGAATATCGCAATTATGCTTGGAAAAGCCTTATGAGCAAAACAACTCAAGAAAATCCAGCAGTCGACAATTCTGCTCAGGAGACTGTGTCAAATACATCAAAAGCAGCGACTACGAAACGTAAAACTGCGACTACTACTCCAAAAGCAGCAACGACGACACCAAAGACAACGCGTACCCGTTCTACCAGCCGTAGTGCGAGTACTACAAAAAGCGCTGCTTCTACAACGACAAAAGCAGCGACAGCTAAAACAACCAAACCTTCTGTTCAACAGGATAAAACCATGAGCCAAAACACTGTGCGCCGTGTTGCCATTATCGGCGGTAACCGTATTCCTTTCGCTCGCTCTAACGGCGCTTATTTCACAGCTTCTAACATTGACATGTTTACAGCTGCGTTAAACGGTTTGGTTGAGCGCTTCAACCTGCAAGGTCAACGCCTAGGTGAAGTGGTTGCGGGTGCAGTATTAAAGCACAGCCGTGATTTCAACATGACCCGTGAATGTGTGTTAAACACGCAACTTGCACCAGAAACACCGGCTTATGACATTCAGCAAGCATGTGGTACAGGCTTACAAGCAGCATTCTTGGTTGCAAACAAAATTGCTTTGGGTCAAATCGAAGTGGGTATTGCTGGCGGTGTGGATACAACATCTGACGCACCAATTGCTTTCGGTGATGGCTTACGTAAAGCACTTCTTGAGCTTAATATTGCAAAAACAGGTAAAGACCGCTTAAAAGCTTTAGCGAAGATCAATGTTAAAGATCTTATGGATGCGCCTAAAAATGGTGAACCACGCACAGGTTTATCTATGGGTGACCATCAAGCAATCACTGCGCTTGAATGGGGTATTCCACGTGAAGATCAAGACGCTTTAGCTGCTTCTTCTCATCAAAAAATGGCAAAAGCATACGAAGAAGGTTTCTTTGATGACTTAATCACGCCATTCTTAGGTTTAAGCCGTGATAACAACTTACGCGCTGATTCTACTGCTGAGAAATTAGCGAAATTAAAGCCAGCATTTGGTAAGGGCGAAGCTGCAACTATGACAGCGGGTAACTCTACGCCGTTAACTGATGGTGCATCATGTGTACTTTTAGCTTCAGAAGAATGGGCGAAAGCAAACGGTCATGAAGTACTTGCATACCTGACTTTCTCTGAAACTGCTGCAGTTGATTTCGTTGGTAAGAAAGAAGGCTTATTGATGGCACCTGCTTATGCCGTTCCACGTATGCTTGAGCGTGCTGGCCTTAAACTTCAAGATTTCGACTACTATGAAATCCATGAAGCATTTGCATCACAAGTTCTTTCTACGTTAAAAGCTTGGGAAGATGAAAAATTCTGTAAAGAGCGTTTAGGTCTAGATGCACCTTTAGGTTCAATTGATCGTAGCAAACTCAACGTTAAAGGTTCTTCTTTAGCTGCGGGTCACCCATTCGCTGCAACTGGCGGTCGTATCATCGCAACTGCTGCAAAAATCTTAAATCAAAAAGGTTCAGGTCGCATTCTTGTTTCGATCTGTGCTGCTGGCGGTCAAGGTGTCACAGCGATTATTGAAAAATAATCTCTAACCTGATCAACAAAGGGATTAAATCTTTGGATTTAGTCCCTTTTTATATTTAAAGCGACAAAAATTTCATCTATCTAAACTTAAACTCTCATTTAGTCTCATAGTTGGCAACAGCTGCCTGATTGTACTGCGATAACAAGGATGCACCATCAGTTTATGAACAACGACTAAAGCTGAGCAAAGATTTTTCTTACTTTTCAACGTTGAAAAGAAAAAATAAAGACAATTCATCTAATTTATTAGTGAATAGAAAGATAATTCATAAGTTCAAGCCTAAGCCCAACTATCTCGCCCGTTTAAACTTCACAAAATAATCATTTAAAACTTTAATCGCTTGCTTAAGTTCTTTGAGATTTTCTTCATTATTTCCCAACCGTTCAACAAAACGTTGTGAATGAATTTCTAGATCGATCTTTTCATTAATTTGCGGTGCAATCCGAAATAACTTTTCCAGATCATCAAATCGATCTAACTTTCGGTTTGAGAAATACTCTAGACGAAACCCTAACTCATTCAGCACTACCCCGCCCAGAATCGCCCCTTGTTCAGCATCAAAGCTCAATGCATGTTCTTTTAAAAATAACTGCTCAGGTGTTTCTTTAGAACTTTTAAATAAGTTGGTCAATTGGCTTAACATTTCGAGATCGCATCACTATTTTTCAACTGTATTAAACCGCTAAACCCATTATTGAAGCAACCTTCACCTCAGCAGATATAAAAAAAGCACCTGTTAAAAGATGCTTTTCCAACAATTATTTTCCGTACTGTTTCTTTAAATATTCCACAATTTTGGCAGATTCAAACATTTTTACGCCGGTATTCGGATCGACTAGATACGGCACTTGAATATCACGTCCCATCACTTCAACCACTTTTTCACGCTTACCATTTGGTAGCGGAATATATTTCCCCGGTTTTAAACGCAGTACTGCTGGCCCCATGTCCTGCCAACGCTCTTTCGGCACATTATGCAGGATATAAGGCAATTCCAACTCAGTCAGTACTTCACGCACCAAACGGGTATAAGGACTTGCCTCAAAGCTCCACAGCTCCAATAACTGCGCTGGCGCTGGACGCTCAACAATCTGCTGATTAATCCAGACCCCACGCGCCGCATTGGCGACTGTCGCCAATGTAGACACATAGGGAAGTTTTGGATAATGGCTAAATTTTTTCGGTGTTTGGCCTGTTTTACCATAATGTTTAAACAAATGATGAATAATCGTCTGTGACTCATATAGCT
Source organism: Acinetobacter sp. YK3 (assembly GCF_001729365.1). Lineage (NCBI taxonomy): Bacteria > Pseudomonadati > Pseudomonadota > Gammaproteobacteria > Moraxellales > Moraxellaceae > Acinetobacter > Acinetobacter sp. YK3. The sequence goes on along the minus strand of NZ_LZPJ01000149.1, from coordinate 6,533 downwards.
GGTCACCTGTATTTTCATCAATTAAAAAAGGAAATTGTTTTTTTCCACCTTTCTCTTTCACGATCTGGCGATATTTTTGACCGCCTTTTGGACATGGATAAATTTCCACATCCAGATTCAGCAAAGTAATAACTTCACGGACACGGCGGCAAAACGGTGAACCTTCAAACTCATAGAGCTTTATTGCTTTTGCAGGTTGATTTGGAAATGGTGTTCCCATTGCCCCTCGTCCACCTTCAATCACGCTGGCAACAACAGATTGTAAAACTTTGAGTTGATGATTCACCCTATTCAGCATAGTGCTATCCTTTTAGCAGTCGACCAATTTTTCTTTTGCAATCACAATGCCATTATTATCTGCATAGATATAATCGCCTGAATTGATTGTCACGCCACCAAAATACAAGCTGACATCGACTTCACCTATGCCTTTGCGATTACTTTTTTGCGGGATTGCAGCCAATGCATGTACGCCTAAATCCAGTTCTGCAATCGCATCGACATCACGTACACAGCCATAGATCACCACTCCATTCCAGTGATGTTTCACTGCTGACTCGGCAATCATATCTCCCATCAGGGCACAGCGCATGGATGCACCGCCATCAACCACCAGTACTTTACCTGTACCATCCGTTGCCAAGAGTTCTTTCACACGCGAGTTATCTTCAAAACACTTTACCGTGACCACTTGGCCACCAAAGGTTTTACGTGCGCCATAGCTTTTAAAGAATTTACCATCTAAAGATGGGATGACCACTTGTAGCTCTTTTTCAGGGTTATCATCTAACAAATCACAAGTTACAAAAGGAATTGTCGTCACTGAAATTCTCCATTATTTGCTTTGTTGTATGCTCAGGTTATCGTACAGTTTAAATGCGGCAGTCTGTGTTTGTGCTGCAACCAGCATAGTATGCGCCAATTGTTCTGCGGTAACAGGTTTAAGTTTAAACGGCCTAGTCCACGTTTTTTCCACCAGCTTAAATGCAGTCTGCGCCAGATCCTCTAGCAAGCGCACGTCACTCCGTTTACCAATTAAAAGCGAAGGCTGGAAAATTGATAGCTTATAAATTGACAGGCTTTTGAGGTAGTTTTCGAGTTCACCTTTCACTTTATTATAGAAAATTGGCGAATTTGCGTTCGCTCCCAACGCGCTCACAATTAATAAATGAATATTTTTATCCTGAACCAGATCAGCAAAATGTGCATTAATTTCATAATCAATTGCATAGAAAGCGTCTTTAGAACCCGCCTGTTTAATGGTACTTCCCAAGCAACTAAAGGCATGGGTATAGGCATTGACATCCTCATCATTCAATAACAGAAAATCTTCCAGAATCAGTTGAGTGACCTTACTGTAAGCATTTAATGTTTCTGAATTTTTCCTGACAACAACGGTAATCGAATTAAAATCTTCTGCTTGTTGTAGCTCATCCACCAAGGCCTGACCAACCAATCCGGTAGCACCAATTACAATTGCTTTTTTATCACCTATTCTCATTTTTAATTCTTCCAAGCTATGACTAGGCTTAATGTAACGTTTTCTTGCACGATTATCATCTGTTAAATGTACTTAAAAGTATCACAAGACTTGACTTCGGGGCTTAGTTTCCTCAAAATATGGCACTTGTTTACGGGCTGGTGAATGTTGCCAATATTTTTTGGTTTTAACTTCAGCCCGCCCAGACCAACTTATTTTCAAGGAGTGCACGAGTGGCAAACTCTGCTCAAGCTAAAAAACGTGCTCGTCAAAACGTTAAAGCACGTAAACACAACGCAAGCTTGCGTTCTATGGTTCGTACTTACATCAAACGTACTGTAAATGCGATCGCTGCTGGTGATTATACTGTTGCTACAGAAGCTTACAAAAAAGCTGTTCCTGTAATCGACCGTATGGCTGATAAAGGCATCATCCACAAAAACAAAGCTGCTCGTCATAAGAGCCGCTTGAACGCTCAAGTTAAAGCATTAGCTAACTAATTTGATGCATATAAAAGAGCCCGAATTTTCGGGCTTTTTTATTGTCTTCAGTTTTTCAAATAAGGCTGCAGACCCGTTCCCGCCTCTTTCACGATCACGATCAGTTTCTGGCAAAACGTATAACTCTCCTCTAGCAACCCCAGATCACGCGTACGTGCATTGTGTTGCGTAAAAGCCTGTTTATAAAACTGATAGCGCTCATTTAAATAATCATGATCCTGACTCAGTGCAATCATCATTAACTCAAAACGAAAATCCAGATCCACCGTAAAGTCTGCTGGCATATCTCCATATGCCCACGCTTGTAACGCCTCCAGTTTACCATGCCCTACATTTGAAAAGATAAAATGGATATAAGCATCTAAATTTTGGAAGAAATCCTGAATATTGTCTTTGCTTTCCCAACGCCCCGTTAAAAAGAAACAAGGCTCAGAAGTATGCTTCCCGATAGAGCGTTGATGTACATCCATCGAACGTAGCCTAAAAATCAAACGCTCAGATAGCTGCTCTTGCAAGTGATCAGGAATAAAACGATCGGTAAAATCCATTGCAAAAGACAGCATCGGGCTAATGGTCAATTTCCTAAGTACCATCTTCAATTGATAAAACACACCAAGCTGTTTTTGAGTCAATAAAAAACAACGATAGCCTGTATCAAGCGCCAATTCTGGTCGACCGATATTCCCCCAGTTTGAAATAAAATCATGTGCCACATTAAAAACATCAAGTTTGAGATGTTGCGTATCTTCTTGCTGCTCAAACCATTGGCTAATCAGTTGCTCAGCAGCAGCCATATTATGCGGAATATCAAAATTGCCTGTTTGCAAAGGTGATTTCACCTCTTCGACAACCTGAATTTGTTTTAATTCCAATGGTTCCAACAAATAAGGTTGCAGCATATTTGACACTGCATTTTCTGGAGACTGCAATTCTCCAATCGCCCATACATTATAATTCGGCTCATAAAACCCTATTCCCGTTTCTTGAACTGTTTCATAAAAGACCCGATACACCGCATCATTTTCAGCTTCTTGTATCAATGCATCTAAACGTACACTTGCGCCTATGCCCTGAGCAAATTGCTGCTTGATCTTTTCGACCCACTGCTGAGTCGGCTCAGAGAAATAGGCCTGATATTGTGGATCACAAATTTTATTGGAAAATAATAGCAACCATGCCTGCAAAGTTTCGCCATGACTGGAAATGTTGCAATACTGCTGATGCAACTCAAAAGCAACTTGATGAGAATCATCTTCTGCGGGTACTTTGCCTGTAAAAATCTCAGGCTCCCATAAATAAATTGTGCTTGATAACATCTTTTTATCCAATTATGTGTCAGTTTTCTCTTTTTATTTTCATATCATGACGAAAAAAGACCAATTTTAAAAGACTAGTTTTTATTATTTTTAACTTTTTAGGACATATGATGAGTGATAAAAAATATGAAGCTCCGAAGCGCTCCATATTTTTATTTATTAAGTTCAGATTAAATCTTATAGTGATTAAGGATTCACTGCTAAAGCCTTAGTTGCGACTGATAAATTCTTAGCCGATAAGCCCGCAAGTACCAAACTATTATTCATCACTGGAATGCTCCATTTTTGATTGGCACCGCTGGTACAATGATAGCGAATTAGACGTGCTCGATTATTGGTTAAATAGCCACCTTCCAGATCGAAGCACTGATTCGATTGCTTAATCGCTTGTGCCGCTGTATCAAGCTCCCACACTTGACTACTTGTACTGCTACAAGGCATCAGATTGATAACATTGCCAGCTGTAGTCGTTAAGCACTGATCTATATATTGCTTATTATGGATTTTACCCAATGCATCATAAATCCATTTTTCTGAATCATCACCTGTACATCCCGCCACTCCACTGATAAATGCGTTGAGCTGTCCATTCGCCACCTTCTCAGCTTTTAAACAATTGGTTCTGTTTAATAAACTGGTACTTGATGCAAAATTCAAATCGCCTTTGAGCTCTAACTTTTCAATAAAAGCACGGAACGCAGTTAATGCATCGGCATTTAAATTGGTCAAGTCCGAGCGATACACATTGATCCAGCGATTTAAACGATAAAGCTTAATCTGCTGCTGGGTATAACGCACCATTTCAGTTTGTGCTTCTGGTGATAACTGATCTTTAAAGGTTCTATATGAATCAAACAACAATTTAGATTCAGGGGAAAGATTTACAACAGCCTTATTCTTATTATTAAGTAAAGCCTGCTCCAGTTGAGGTAATTCAAGCGTTCTTAAAGCTGAATACTCTGCTTCCTTACCAATTTCAACGGCTGGTGCTAAAGCAGTCGTGTTAGCTGGGATTGCAAAACTAGACAGTAATACCGCTGCTGCTTGGTCAGCTTTTTTACAGTAAAGATTGACTTGTTGCGGTGCCTCACTTTGTGCCAGATTAATATGGAACTTATTGGCATTGCCATTCATGCGATGCGGTGCCAAAGCGATATTTTGACTAGCACTTGCAAATCGCACATTCAACCAACAATTTGCGGTTGTAGCATTTGGATTCACTTGTGGTAAATCAAATACATTGCCCCAATTTCCTTTTGCTGCTGGATAGATCAGACCAACTTGCGCGACTGGATCATACCCACCCAAGATCGTATACACAGGCACACCGAACATTCTTGGTTTTAGATAGTTACCATCAGCACGGTTATACCAGACGTTACTTGAATTTGGCGTTTTAGGTTGCGCAACTTCCATCATCCGCGTTGTTGCATTCCATTTTTTATAGCCTGTTGGTGAATTAGCATCCCACACATAACGATCAAAAGCAGGCTGAATTTTTAAAGAAGTACTGTAGCCCGTGTAATGGGTATACCTAGAAATACTGCTTGCCGTTGCGCCACCCGACATTGCATCCCAACCATAGGCATATTTATTCAGGAAGTTTGGTACACCATTGGCCCCATCCCCTAAATTGGTATTGGTCCAATTGAGGTTGCCACGCATTTTATTTCTAAAGGCAATATAGCCCCAACCACTATCCGCATGATGTGCAGCCCAAAACATATTCTCCCCCACAGCACCAGGATAATGCCCAAGCCCATAATGATGGCCGATTTCATGGCTAAACTCATTACCCACAGAATCGATCAAGGTCAACATACCATTACCACCACTTAAGCCATGAGTGGCCTCACCATTGCTGTACTTCCCGCGTGCATAATGCGCTACCACACTTTGAGTCAACTGAGGTTGTTCCTGACTCGCCATTGAAGCACTGGTGATGCCCCAGTTGGCTAGATTAATCCCCACGCCAAAAGTCGACTTGGCGGTATTCTCACGCATATCACCGCTATACACATCACCCGTAGTTGCGCTGGCTGTATCATAAATAACACCACTTGCAACCATGACTTTGTTGAGTCTTAAATCATCATATTTTGCGACGATCATACGTGCAGCAGGAATAGTCTGAAAGTAATCAGTGCCTGCTTTTGCAGGCTCAAGCAGCATATAATGACCCGTAGATTTCGGCGGATCAGTTAATAAGCCTAAACGGATATTCTGCACCACCAATTCACCCGGCGCGGCCAAGTCAATATTGTCTGCTGCAAGATCACCACTGCGGTTATTCAGTGGATCAACCACGCGAAGATGCAGACCTGCTCGGATTTCATGCCATTTCAAGGCAACTGTCCATGCTCGCTTTGAATAACTTACAGGCGGACGTCCATCTGTATTGGATTGATCCGAAGCTGCAATTCTCGATGGCTCTTTCAATTTAACGGTTCGGAGTAGTTGATTACCCTGATAAATTTCGACTTGTAATGTTTGTAAATCCCCCATTTCCGCCAATGGAGTAACCAGCAATAACGCATCTTTTTCCGTGGTTAGGCGTGGCATTGAATCTTTTTCATTATTCTTAGGATTAACCACATGGCTTTGTGCGAATTGCAGCATCGCGGCAAAACTGCCATTTAAATCATTGCGTAATAATCGTGGCAGTCCCAGTTTATCGTAATCATAAAAGCCCAAGACAGCTTCATCAATCACATCCTTGTTGGGTTCAGGATACTTTTCCATAACAGGAGGAATCGATGGGGTTTCTGTCGCCGTATCTCCACCTTGGTTCGGTGTTTCAGATGTTCCATCACCCGGCAACTCACTGGTTCCATCATCTGGAATTAGACTCCCATTTCCCACGGTCGTATTATCATTCTTCGGCGGTTCAGTATGATTTGTTCCACTTGTACTATCTGAAGAACCTCCACCACAGGCAACCACCATCATGGACAGTAAACAGACCGTTAAATATTTAAGTTGTAATTGCATCACATTTCCCCAAGAAAAACTTGTCAAATTATCGTTAATGATAAATTTTGTTAATTAATTAAAATTAATATAAATCATATATTTACAATATTAACAAATTTAAACGATCGAATGTGAAGTTAATTTTTAACATTCAAATAGTATGCTTAATTTATTGTAATTTTAAAATAATAAGCGCTGATACAGAATCAAAGCCACAACAATGCCAGACCGATGTACAACTACATTTTTATAACTCAAATACGG
>NZ_LZPJ01000148.1:0-22059 GCF_001729365.1 Acinetobacter sp. YK3 | reverse complement strand
TTATCGGCCTTCGTTGTAAGGGTCCTCTATTGATTTTTTTAATTTATTGTCACTTATAGTTATTCAGCTTATTATGTGACTTCGTTCTCGTTCTTATACAAAAAAGAATAGCGCTAAATTTGAGCGTTGCAAAGCCCCTAAAGCACTGAAAATGAAAAAATAAAGAATGTTCTGTATATTTTTGTGGCCTAAAAGGTAATATTTTGAATCTTTTCATTGGGTTAAGTTAAAAAGTAGAATTGTGATAAAATGTAACAATAAATGAACAATGAAATTCAACAAAACACGGGCTGAAATGCTGAATCTGGTATTTTTTAATACCGTGTTTAGGCGAACTATCAGTCATAATCAAGAAAAATCATCAACTGATGGGACATAATTTTGGATATTGCAATTATCGGCAGTGGAATGGCAGGACTTGCCTCAGCCAGAATCCTACATGATGCAGGACATAAAGTAACGATATTCGAAGCCCTCGCAGGTCGAGGCATGGATAGTCATAGTATTGACTTTGATGGTGGCATCATTGATGCACCTTTGCGTGTCATGAATCCAAAGCTGTGGCAGAACACGCTGAGTCTGGCAAGTTATTTAGGGATTGAAACTTTCCCTGTACGCACATTTATGGCTTGTAGTTGGCTGTTTGAAGATAGAACAGATACCTGGCTGACGACTTCACGTAGCCGGATTGGTAATTTCCCGATTATTAATAACCGCAAAGGCATTCAGCAATATGGCTGGCGTCTGGTTAAGGGCATGTTGCAACTTAAAACTGCCGTGCATCAATTCTTTAAATCAGACAATCAGGACATCACTTTAGCCGAATTCATGAATCAATATCATATTGAGGAAGTGTTCTGGCATGGTACGGTCATGCCTGTGCTGTATACCATTTGTACCTGCCATCCAAAGACCATTGGTGAATGGCCTGCGAAACCGTTATTGGAATTTATTCGTCAATTGACCGAAGGCGAAGCTTTATTGCGTATGAAAGGTGGTACTCCAGCGCTGGTGAGTCGCCTGATTGATGGTATTGAAATCCATAGCGGTTCTCCTGTGAAGAAAGTGGAAGAGCAGGGCGATAAAGTACTGGTTGAAAATGATCAGGGTGAGCATCAGTTGTTTGATCGTGTGGTCATTGCCACTCCAACGCCAGCGATTGAAGGATTCCTGAAACAGCCGCAGTTTGCTGAAGATATTGCCTTACTGAAAAAATTCCGTTTTGAAGAAGGTGATCTGGTAATTCATACCGATCCGATCGTGATGCCGCAACGCCGTAAGGACTGGGCTGTACTCAGCTATATGATGGATCGTAAATTTACCCGTCAACAGTTTACCGTGTGGATTAACTCGATTGAGCCAAGCTTGGTGGGTAAAAATGCGGTGTTCCAGACTTGGTGTCCAGTGATTGATATTGATCCGAAGAAAATTATTTCCAAGGTGAAATTGACTCGTGCTGTGGTGGATTCAGAAACAGTTGCATTGAACAAGCAAATTCAGCAACGTCATTTAGACCAGAATCGTAAAATCTTTTATTGTGGTTCATGGTCATGCGATGGTTTGCCAATTTTAGAATCGGCGGTAACCTCAGCGATGCACATTTCTGAAATTTTGGGTGCGCCGTTACCATTTGTTGGGCTAAAACCAAAAGTGAAGGTCGCGCCAGAACTCGGTTATTAATATGACCTCCCTCAAGCAGGCACTGATTGAAAAAGTCATCGGGCATAAATATGCCATTGATGCACAGCATCTCGGAGATGACTCAGCGCTTGCTTGGAGCAATTTAGGATATTGGCAAGGACAGCATCATGATTATCCGCTGGCTTGCCAAAGTTTGGCCGATCAGATCGCTGCTTCCCTACAACTCAAATCAACAGATCGTGTTTTAGATCTTGGTTGTGGACAAGGTGCCAGCCTATTGCACTGGCGTCAGCATTATCAAATTCAGCAACTCAGTGCGGTTGAAATTCAGCCTCATTGCGTCAAACACATTCAAGAATACTTACCTGAAATTCAAATTCATTGTGAAAATTTTTTGAATTTAAAAGCCCTGCAACTTTTAAATTCATTTGATGCCGTGCTGTGTATAGATGCGGCTTACCACAGCGATTTGAATTCATTTCTTAATTCAGTTTCCCCAGTTTTAAATTCAAAAGGCCGAATCGCTTTTCACACACTGATGTGGTCAGAGAATTGGCAGAATTGTACTTATCTACAAAAACAGAAATATCATTACTTATTAAAAAGTGCAGATGTGAATTGGCAAAATTTAATGAGCCAGCAACAGCTTGAACAGACTTTAGAACAATATGGTTTTGATGCGATAGAAATTCAGGATTTTTCTGAACCAGTATTGAATGGTTTCGCTGAATATATTGCGTCGCGAAAAGCTGAAAAGCACAGTTTTAATTTTGCCCAGTTTAAAATCGAAATGACTGCCAAGTTGTGCCGAAAACTCTACCAAGATGGATGGGTGCGTTATATTCAAGTCAGTGCAGTAAAAAAGTGAGAACAAGATGCCAAATCAATATAAAGGTTCATGCCTCTGTGGTGCAGTGAGCTATCAGGCAGAGGTTGCGCCGCGTTATCGTTTTAATTATCATTGTCGTGACTGTCAGAAAGCCACAGGAAGTGCCTATGCCCCGATTGCGTTCTTTCATCAATCTGAATTGAAAATTGAAGGTGAACTCAAATATTTTGAGTCTTTGGGACTGTCAGGCAAGCCGATTCGCCGTGCTTTTTGTCCGAACTGTGGTTCGCAAATGTTTGGTTTACCAGAACTGGTACCTGAAATGATTTCAATACGTGCAGGAACGCTGGATGATCCAAATTTGTATCAACCGCAAGCAGAATGTTTTGTGAGTCATGCAAATGAATGGGATCTGTTAAATCCGAATATTTCGCATTTTGAAAAAATGATGGGGAAGAAAAGAGAATAAAGAGAGAAATGGTGCCGGCACACGGATTCGAACTGTGGACCTACTGATTACAAGTCAGTTGCTCTACCAACTGAGCTATGCCGGCAACGTGGCGAGAATTCTACAGAATCTGCTTAAAAAAACAAGCGAAAAAATGAGCAAACAGATAAAATTCATCAGCGTGTCGAATTTTCGCCAGTTTCCTGTTAATTATTCAGCGCATAAACAAAGGAATCAACGATTTTACCCGTGCTTATATGCGCTTTGACAGGCACACGTTGATAGCCTGCACCTTCGAACTCATCTAATGCTTGCCAGTGTTGTTCTAGATTGTCTGAGAAGAATACAAAACCAGATACCTTGTTGTCACTTTGATCAAGCACAATGCCTGGAAAGCCTAGTTCTGCCCCCCAGCCTTGTTGTTTGAGCGTGCCAAATACATGTGCATCTGCCCATGTACCACCAATATTTTCCATAATATGAGCATTGGGACGGTTCGGCCCTAAAGTGCCGTAAACGAATAAATTGAGCATAGTGAAAGGTAGGGAAGTAAAAGAAATAGATTAGCAAAATAATAATCTAAGAACTCTATTGATGCCTAATGAATATGAGCTTTTATTTTTTTGGTAGAATCGAAAAAAAAATTACTTATGATTTAGATTAAACAGACTTTAGATATAATACTGGAAAGCCTAACTAGGGTAATTGTCTGAGTAAAATTATTAGAAATATATTTTTATACAAAATTTATTTCCAAAATATTCAATCTTTTATTTTACTCAACTTTTATTTTTTATCTGTTACCATGTGGATATTTGAGGTTTATGATGGTTATATCTACATGGTTGTTTCTGTAGCAGAATATTTAGGACAAAGAACTGATTCTAATATTAATATAAAACCTATTGAATTAGGGGGCGAGATAGGATGCCCATTCATGGATAGAAATTGCGATAAAGTTTTAAAGCGTTTACAGCCCATCTGTTCGGTACGGAAAACAGATAATAGTTTATGGATAACTTGTGAGCACCGTCTTTGTTCCTCAAGAAAAAAGAATCAAGATAAAGTACAAATTGGATTAGTCCCTCATCAACAAGAATTGTTATTGAATATTGCCAAATTTATTTATGCAGATAACTTGTTAACCTTAGATGAGGTAGGGGTTAAAAGGGAGGTTACAATTCCTTTACCTGAAGCTGATCATAATTATCACGCTGATTATGTTATGCGTAATTTTTCATCTAGAGGAAAGGTCGATGAAATCCTTTTAGAGATGCAAGGAGGAGGGGAAACTAGTAATACAGGGGCTATTACTAGACATGTAGCACATTGGGCTGGCATGACATCTCCAACTAATGAATTTTTACGTGAAAATGTTTCTGCTAATACTATTGAAACTAATGCATGGCGTAGGCAACAAGAACAATTCTTAGTAAAGGGGAATGTAGTAGACCAGACAGGCGGAAAAATTGTTTTTGTCGTGGGACGCCCTTTATTTGATTATCTCTTTAAAAGAATTAAAAATGCTAATTTGAGAGACTTAAGAAAACACAACTGGACTTTATGTCTATTACCTATAAAAGAGCGAATAGGGCAAGAGCCTAAAGTAGGAGAAATCCCTCTGCAAATAGATGAGGAATTAGCATTATTTACTAATTACTCAACATTTATTCGGGTTTTAACTGATCAAGGTTTTCCTTGCCCTGCAATTTTTGAAGGGGAGTTTACTTTACTAAGCAATGGATTTAAACAGGTTTAGTTTCCTTATCAATAAGGATAATTCTATTACCAATCCATTCAATAATAGGTACTGCGACAGCATTACCTATTGCTCTGAATCTACGAGAGTCCAATTCTTTGGAAAACCTTGAAGACTTTCGTACTCGGAAGGGAGCATTCGGCGAACATACAGCGTCAGAGCTTCCTCTTGAGTCAAGGGTGTAAGTTTCACCGTCGTTTCGGTATCCTTTTGCTTGAGGTCCTGCACTTGGTTTTCTTCCGATTCCTGCATGTTGGATAGAGTAGATATTTGCTTCTGGTAAGCTGTCAACATATCTGGTGGAATTTGCTGATTCCTCTCTACGGCTCGGTGAATGAGAGAATTTAATTGCTGAGGAGTCAAAAAGGACTCTAGCGGAGCGCATGTCTCCAAAACTTCCGACAATGTAGACTCTACGACGTCTTTGGGGTGTTCCAAAGTATTTTGCGTCCAAAACTCGCCATGATAGGCCATACCCGAGTTCATCCAGCGTTTCGATGACTGTTCTGAAATCTTCTCCGTTATTTGAATTAAGCAATCCGGGAACATTTTCAATAATAATCCAGTCAGGTTTTCTTTCTTTGATGAGTCTTGCATATGTAAAAAAAAGTCCACTTCGTTCACCTGATAATCCTTTTCGTTTTCCTTGGTTTGCCAAAGATACGTCTTGACAAGGAAAGCCTCCACACCAGACATTACTTCTAGGAATATCTAGAGAGGAAAGAGTATTTATGTCATCGTGTAAAGGTATGTCAGGCCAATTTTTCTTTAAGACACTACTGCAAAAAGTATTAATTTCGCATTGAAATACTACTTGCATGTTAGCCCTTTCTAAGCCTAAATCAAAACCACCAATACCAGCAAAGAATGATGCAACTCTGTATTTGGAGTCTATAATTTCTGCCATTTAAATAAATATCTTGTAAGGAGGAACATTGTTCGCATCCTATAACAATTTTTAAAAGATGGCCACAATTTTTTTAGATATATACATTTTTTATTTTTAGTGGTCTGTTTTTCCTACTAATAATCAGAGGAAGCTATCATAGATATTATGATATGTCTTGGGGAGAAGATGATATCTTATGAATCATTAGTCAGATTCTACATCGACTGCACTAGGTGTAAATTTTCTAGTAAAGTTATAAATACTGTCTATCGGTTCATGTAATATTAGAATGGTTTTTATTCTAAGTCGATACCAACAAAAAAAGCCTAAACCCTTCGATTTAAGCTTTCTCATTTCATGCAATCACATGAATAAAAATTCTGGCGGTGAGAGAGGGATTCGAACCCTCGATACGCGCAAACGTATACACACTTTCCAGGCGTGCTCCTTCAGCCACTCGGACACCTCACCAAGGTGTGCGATAGTAACCAAAAAAATGCACGCTGCCAAGTTGTAGTCGAACAGATTTGCAGAAAAACTTTTTAGCTAGTGATAAGATTGCGCCATATAACGTTCTAGTTTGAAGACGACATAATATGCAAAGTACTGCAAAAAAAGCCGCATTGCCCGCGATGACGCTGGCAGCATTAGGGGTGGTATTTGGGGACATTGGGACCAGTCCGCTCTATGCAATACGGCAATGCTTTGTCACAGGACATGTTGATATCAGTGAAGGATCGATTCTTGGTATTCTTTCCCTGATCTTCTGGTGTATGAACCTGACCATCAGCTTTAAATATGTGTCGATGATCATGCGTGCAGACAACAATGGCGAAGGCGGGATTATGTCTTTACTGGCGTTGAACCTGCGTTCTAACGTATTCAGTAACAAGAATAAAATATTTCTGATCGCACTTGGCTTTATTGGTGCATCACTATTCTTTGGTGACGGGATCATCACGCCAGCCATTTCGGTACTATCGGCGATTGAAGGCCTGAGTCTGGTCACGCCTGCTTTAGATCGCTGGCTGGTACCGATTGCGCTCGGTATTTTAACGGCTTTGTTTTTGGTGCAAAGACATGGTACCGCCACCATGGGGAAATTCTTTGGGCCAATTACCTTATTATGGTTCGCTTCAATTGGTCTCATTGGACTGTGGAGCATCATTCAGACGCCATACGTATTGATGATGGTTAATCCTTATTGGGCACTGCATTTTGTATATGATCAGCCGACAGTTGCCTTTATTACCATGGGCGCTGTGATCCTGACCATGACCGGTGGTGAGGCACTGTATGCCGATATGGGCCATTTTGGACGGATGCCGATCAAGCTGGCCTGGTTTATCGTGGTCTTGCCGTGCTTGCTGCTGAATTATGCAGGTCAGGGCGCATTACTGTTGCGTGATGCTAAAGCGATTGAAAACCCGTTTTATTTACTGGTACCTGACTGGGCGTTATTCCCGATGATCGGACTGGCGACAGCCGCAGCCGTGATTGCCTCTCAAGCGGTGATTACGGGCGTATTCTCAATGGCCAATCAGGCGATGCAGTTACGTTATTTACCGCGTCTCACCGTGCACCACACCTCTGATGTAGAGCAAGGGCAGATCTATTTGCCGTTCATTAACTGGGTGTTGTTCATCTCGGTGGTGATCCTGATTCTACTGTTTGAAAGCAGTGCCGAGTTGGCGAGTGCCTATGGTGTCGCCGTGACTATGACTATGCTCTGCGGTACCATTTTGATCTCGACACTGGCCTATGGTGTATGGCGTTGGCCTCTGTGGAAAGTGGCTTTATTTGCAGGTCCTTTCCTGATTATTGACCTGATTTTTGTGGGTTCAACCTCATTAAAAATTCTATCAGGTGGCTGGGTGCCAATCCTGATTGGTGTGGTGGTGTATACCATTCTAATGACCTGGAAACGGGGTCGTGAAATTGTTTACAACCGCATGGAAACCAATGCTTTACCGATTGAATTATTTATTAAAAGTATTGGCATGAGCAAGGAAACACAATATGTGCCAGGTGAAGCGATTTTCCTGACAGGTACGCCAAATATTGTGCCGCATGCGATGTTACATAACATCAAGCACAACAAGGTGCTGCATGAGCGTAATGTGATGGTGACGGTGTATACGCAGGATATTCCGTATGTGACTGAAGCCGACCGCTTAAAAGTGGAAAAGCTGGATGAGCATTTTTATCGTATCTATGTTTATTATGGCTTTAAGGATCAGCCGAATATTCCAGTTGCACTGGAACAGGCCTATAAACAGCTAGATTTTGAATTCGATATGATGCAAATGAGCTTCTTCATTTCACGAGACCGTATTGTGCATACCGTGGGAGATGGCATGTCACCTTGGCGTGAAAAGCTGTTTATCTCGATGCAGCGTAATACCAGTCCAGTGAGTGACTTCTATCAGATCCCGACCAACCGAGTGGTGGAGTTGGGAAGTCAGATCGAAATTTAAGTTTAAATTGATAAAAAAGGCACGCTAAAGTGCCTTTTTTATTGTCTGTTGAGCAAGTGTACAGATTTGCGACATAAAATGTCGTTCTCGGCTGAAACTCAATATACAGCAAGGCTTTGAGTTGTTAAGCTTCGCGTTCATATTGATTTTGATGTAGTTATGGCGAAGAAACCAACCAGAAAGGGTAAAACACCATTTGCTTTTTTGAGCCAGAATGTTGGAAAGATTATGCTGGCTGCGGTCGCGACGGGAAGTTTTGCGATTGCGTTTGGCAATGAAAAAATTTCTAAATTGATCCCGTTTCAGTCGAGTAATGGTGCCTGTTTAAAACAGTTCTATCGAGATGTCCCGCCTTTATTGAGCAAAGACAGTCTAAAAAAAGACAGTTATGCCCTGTGTTTTAATGACTTCAATGTGATGTATTCAGGAATTTCCAAAACGCCGTTATGGTCAGCCGAATACCTCACGCCTGAACGTTTAAGCATCAAAATCAAACGTGAAGACAATTTCCACGAAGAAACCCGTGTGCAACTGGTTCATCGTGCTTTGCTGTCGGATTATCGTGGTTCAGGTTATGACCGTGGGCATATGGCGCCGAACGGGGATATGAATAATACCGCAGCACAATATGACAGTTTTTCCTTAGCCAATATGGTGCCACAAGCACCTAAGAATAATCAGGAAGTATGGCGTAAATTGGAAGAAGCTGTGCGTTCGATGGTGACCAAACAGCATAAAGATGCCTATGTACTGACAGGCCCTGTATTTGAAGGCAAGCGTCTGAAAACCATTGGTAAAGGGGTGATTGTCCCGACGGCCGTGTATAAAGCGGTGTATTTACCAAAGCAGGGGATTATTGGTGCTTATTATGCCCCGAACAATAATTCGCTACAGGTCAAAGTGGTAAGTGTCTGCTATCTGGAAGAAAAACTAGGGATTAATTTATTTCCACAATTGACCGAACAACAGAAACGTAATGTCTATCAGCTTCCATTGTCTGCACAACAAGTGAAGCCAAATAAAGACATTAGTTATTCGCATTGGGACGGGCAAAGTCAATGTGCGGAAGAAGCCAAGACCGATGCCATTCAGGCTCAACAACGTCAATTTAGTTCACAATCTAGTGAGGCGACGGGCAATAAATTCCCGCAAATTGATGAAGAGACCAAACAGGTGATGATTAACCAGCTCATTAATGCACTGGTACAGTATTTCTTACAAATGTTGCGATAAGAAACGCTTGCAAAGTCATTGTGCTTGGCCCATGTTGTTTTATAGACAACAATAATGAGGGGAAAAGATGTTTAAGCCTTTTGAAAATGGAGATGAGTCTTCAGCAATCTATGATCTGACACTAGAAAATCAGGTCGATTGCGTGAGCTTATACGGCAATCTACAAATTACCAAAGATCAGGCAGGTTTAAAAACTGCAAAGGCATTACAAAGCTTTATCAATGATGTGGTGGCGGCTTTGGAGAAACAGGAGTTGCCTGAGCAAATTGAACGCCAGCCAGAACAGGAAATTGAAAATCCATTTTTATAAATAAAAAAACAGCCGATAAAGGCTGTTTTTTTATGGCGTGTTGGAGCTTAGTTTTTCTCGCTGCCTACGACCTTGTAGATCACTGCACCGATAATCGCACCGATAATTGGTGCAACCCAGAACAACCAGAGTTGGCTAAGTGCAGCAGTTTCAGCAAATAAAGCAACCGCTGTACTACGTGCAGGGTTAACGGATGTGTTGGTCACTGGAATACTGATCAAGTGGATTAAAGTAAGCGCCAAACCAATCGCGATTGGTGCAAAACCAGCAGGGGCACGACGATCTGTTGCACCCATAATCACGATCAGGAAGAACGCCGTAAGGACAACTTCAATCAGGAATGCAGATGCGACAGAGAAATGGTTTGGAGAAAGTTCGCCATAACCGTTGGTTGCGAAGCCACCTGTACCAGCAAAACCTGCCTGACCTTGTACGATGATGTACAGAACGAACGCGGCAAGTGCACCACCAATGACTTGAGAAATAATATAAGGCACGAGGTCTTTGGCATCAAAACGTCCACCTACCCATAAACCAACGCTGACCGCAGGGTTAAAGTGACCACCTGAAATATGACCAAAGGCATAAGCGCCAGTTAAAACAGTTAAACCAAAAGCAAGCGCAACACCTAGAAAGCCGATCCCAAGTTCTGGAAATGCTGCTGCAAGGACAGCACTACCACAACCACCAAAAACAAGCCAAAAAGTACCAAGAAATTCTGCTAAATATTTGTTCATTGTTATCACCAAACATGTTTTTAAAAAATAAAAAAGCAAGCATCCAAAAATTTATTATGGATATGTGTCAACCTAGTGAAAAAATGTGAACTATTTCACAAAGGTATATAGGCTCTTGTATAAAACGTGCAAGCAAAAGGGTCAGTTGTGAAACCGTTAGTTCATAGGTAATTTTATTAAGAATTGTAAATAGTGTTGTTGTTCCGCCACTGTTGCGGGGTTTGTCCTGTCCAGATTTTAAAAGCACGCTGAAAAGCGCTTTGTTCGGAATAACACAGCAGTAGCGCAATTTCCTGCAAACTGAGGTGCGGATCTTTTAAATATTCGGTGGCCAGCATAAAACGGACTTGCTGCACCCGTTCCTGAAAAGTGGTGCGTTGTTGTTGTAAATGGCGTTGTAATTGACGTACCGAAAGTCCTAGTTTTTCTGAGATAAAATCAAGCTGATATTGGTTTTTTTGCAGGCCTGTCAAAATGGCATGCTGTAAACGCTGATCCAGTTGTGTGGAGTTTGGCAGCTTGTCCAGCAAGGCTTGGGCTTGCTGTAGCAGTAATTGCTGCAAGGTATGATCACCCGTACGTAACGGCTTAAATGCTTCGCTGACAGGAATCAGGAGTTGGGTTTTAGGCTGGTCAAAGCGGACTTTGCAGTGAAAATACTGCTCATAAATACTGATATTTTTAGGTGCTGGATTGACGAAATGTACTTCATGTAAATGAATGCTGTCCCCAGACATAAACAGTTTGAGAAATTGCACCATCAACGCAATGGCAATTTCATCGGTCAACTGGGTTGGATGAGGTTCAGGCGCTTCCCAGCGAATCGAACCATAGGGATGTCCTAACTCGACCAGCAATGGGCTGCCATCATAAATCAGGCGATGGAAATCATGATAACGCGCTAAAGCTTCACCCAGATTTTCACAGGACAAGGCCAGATAGGCAATAATACCCAAGTGTTTAGGTTGCACATAAGCGGCAATATCCAGTCCTAAACCAGCTTTGGGGTGTAGACGGTTAAGGTCTTCCAACAAATCGCGCCAGATCACATAATCAAAGCGTTCCAGATTTTGAACTTTTTGTAATTGTTCAGGAATTAAAATATTTTCTGCTTCGCAATAGGCTTTTAGTAAATGCCCCAAACCACCAAAAACAGAGCCTGTATAGTTTTTGAGTTGCGACATCCTGTGCGCCTCTTATTCTGTCGTGTTTTGTCAATATAAATATATCTTATCGTCAATACTTCGCCTACAAAAATTTATATCTTTAATAAAAATAAGGAAACATTTGGAGAAAACCATGATTAAGGGTTTTATTGCAGGCTTGGCTGTAGCCAATGCATTTGAATGGTTTGCACATAAATACATTTTGCATGGTGTACATCGTCCCGGTCAGCCACGTTACAGCCCTGTGCCAAAAAGCATGGAATCACATTGGGCACATCATCGTGAAGTGCGTAAGCAACAATTTTCAGATGATTGTTATGTAGAAGGCGTGGAACACTGGCGGACACGTAATGAAATCATGTCATTGGCTGTAGTCGCTGGGGTGGCGAGTATTGCGTTTTATCCAATTTCAAAGGGAATGTCTCTGGCAGCGCTTTATAGTGCAGGCAATTATTACTATGTCCATCGTCGTGCCCACTTGGAACCTGATTGGGCCAAACGAACAATTCCTTGGCACTATGATCATCACATGAACTCAAATCAGGATGCTAACTGGTGCGTCACCCGACCGTGGTTTGATTATGTGATGGGAACCCGTGTAGTTTCTTCAGCAGATTTAAAAGAAGCCAATCCATTGGGCCTGCCATTACCAGCAATGTTGTCTAAAACGCTCACGCAAGCAATTGAATCAGTCTTTCCTGCCAAGTGGGTGGAGCACAAGCCAAAACTGGTCACAGCAGTGCAAGCAGAAAATGAACAAAATGATGCGGTCGCTTAGCGTTGAGAAACAAAGAGAAAGTGTCGTTTTTATCGGCAATGCATGACGAAGGAAAAAGGCTTTCGTCGTGAATTGTCAATAAAACTGGTTTTTAATGTCAATATTTCTACATATTTAATCGCTAATTTAGCTTAAGCATGATATTCGACTGTATTTTGCTCAAAATGGATATGTTTCTGTTACCTTCTAGCGTTGTATAACGCAGTTTCTTGCCTTGCTCAGCAAGGTATTTTTTTGTCTGTAAAAATACTTTGAATAAAAAAACCTCTCAAGTGAGAGGTTCATTTGTTCTATCAATTATGAATCAGAGACGCATCTCAATGCCTTGTGCTGCAAGGAATTGTTTGGCTTCTGGAATGGTATGCTGACCAAAGTGGAAAATAGAGGCAGCAAGTACAGCATCCGCACCGCCTTTTAAGATGCCGTCAGCCAAATGTTGTAAATTCCCTACGCCGCCTGAGGCGATGGTTGGAATATTGACACGATCATTGATCTGGCGCATTAACGCGATGTCATAGCCTGCTTTGGTTCCATCGGCATCCATACTGGTAATCAGTAATTCGCCTGCACCAAAGTCTGCCATTTTTACCGCCCACTCAATTGCATCGATGCCTGTCGGTTTACGACCACCGTGAGTGAAAATTTCCCATTTATTTTCGCCAGTTTTTTTGGCATCAATCGCAACCACGATACATTGTGCGCCAAAGCGTTGCGATGCTTCCTGTACAAACTCAGGAGTAAATACTGCTGCCGAGTTAATACTGACTTTATCGGCACCTGCATTGAGCAATAAACGGATATCTTCAACTTTACGGACACCACCACCCACAGTTAAAGGAACGAAAACGCTTTCTGCCATTCGTTCAACTGTACGGTATGTGGTGTCGCGTCCATGATGGGTAGCAGTAATATCTAAAAAGGTAATTTCATCGGCGCCTTGTTCGTTGTAACGACGAGCAACTTCAACAGGGTCACCTGCGTCACGAATATCAAGGAATTGAACGCCTTTGACGACTCGACCATTATCAACATCTAAGCAAGGGATAATACGTTTTGCGAGCATAAAATTTTCCAAAAAATCGCCAATAAAGAAAGGGGTGCTACACCTTCATGGAGGGAACAGGTATTCTATCAAACTTCACAGCTATTTTTTGCAGGTTTTCCATGTCGGTTTATACCCCGTTGAGTTTAGAAGAAGTTCAAGCCTTTGCCGAACCTTATGGTTTAGCAGTGATTGACCTGATTCCAATCCAAGGCGGTATTCAAAACACCAATTACTTTTTGGTGGATCAATCACAGAAACAATATGTTTTGACGGTTTTTGAAGAGTTAGATGCTGAAGGGGCAGGCGAACTGGTGCCTGTACTGGATTGTTTGGGGCAAGCGGGTGTGCCAGTAGCAGTGCCGTTAAAGCATAGTGGTCAGGCAATTCATAGCATTGCCGATAAGCCTGCACAAATCGCACCGCGCTTGATGGGCGAACATCCTGAAGATGCCAGTATTGCGCAAATTCAGGCGATTGCACAGGCGCAGGCAAAATTGCATTTGGCCTTGCAGGGCTTTCCTTTAGAACGGGATTTTAATCGTAATCATCAATACTGGTCAGAGGTCGCAGCACAGCTTAAACCACAAATGAATGCGGAAGATCAGGCTTTATTGGCACAGGTTTTTCAGCAGTTTGCACAGATCACGCAACAGCATCCAGATCGCCCTATTGGTTTTATTCATTCAGATTTATTCAGAGACAATACTTTATTTGAAGGCGACCAGTTGCAAGGCATCCTTGATTTTTATGAATTGAATCAGGATGAATGGTTATTTGATATTGCGATTAGTATCAATGACTTCTGTACCGCTTATCCGCAAGCCCATCTTGATCAAGCCAAGGCAGATGCCTTTTTGAATGCTTATCAGACCATTCGTACCCTGACTGAGGATGAGTTGGCTTGTTTAAACATTTTCTTGGCGATGGCGGCTTGTCGTTTCTGGAGTATGCGTTTGCAGGTTGCCCAGAAAAATGCCGAGCATGGACGTACTGGCGATGATATTTTGCAAAAAAATCCGCTGGAAATGCGGATGATGTTGCAAGACCGTCTACAACGAATCACAGCTTAGGAAAGTATCATGCGAGATCAAGGTCGATTAGTTGAATGGTTTGATGATAAAGGCTATGGCTTTATTCAACCCAATGACCCACAAAAACAACGTGTTTTTATTCATATTAAAGACTTTGCTCGCACGGGGCCGCGTCCACTTGTTGGCTGTGCGCTGGAATATGTGGTGATTCTGGATGAGCGCGGTCGCTATCGCGCTCAGCAGGCGGTGTATTTAAAAGCCTCGCAAGTGTTTGAGCATAAAGCTAAACCTGTAAAACCAACAGCCTCTAAACCTTGGTCAGCGATGCAAATTGCGATTGTGATTTATATCGTCTTTATGGTGATCGCAAGCTTTAGCAAATTGTTGCCGCCATATACTTTGTTATTTGTCAGTTTGATGAACGTCTTGAGTTATTGGCTTTATGCACAAGACAAAGAGGCAGCCCAATTGGGCAACCGCCGTATACCCGAACAGACCTTGCATATTGTGGATTCTTTGGGTGGATGGTGCGCAGGTTGGCTTGCTCAGCAAAAACTGAGACATAAAACACAAAAACAACCGTTTCGTAAGATTTATTTCTGTACCATAGTCTTCCATATATTGTTGATATGTTGGTTAATTTCTCCGCTCAATGTGTTTTACTAATTGAGGGAGTTTGACGCTGGAGATAAATAAAAAATGAATTATTCCGTTGATCAAGATCCAAATCGTACTTTGACTTTAGTGCTGTATGTGCTTTATATCATTGCGATTTTTTCTGGTGGTTTATTGGCGATTATTGCCTTGATTATTAACTATGTAAAACGTAGTGATGTACAAGGTTCGATTTTTGAAAGCCACTTTACTTGGCAAATCCGTACCTTCTGGTGGTATTTGGCCTGGAATATTATTGCCTTTATTCCGTTCTCTTTCCTGTTTTTAACGGGAGATAATGGTACTGCCTTTGCAGGCGTGGCTATTTCTGCAACAACATTTGCTTTTGCAGTCATTTTTGGTGCATGGGTATGGATTGTCTATCGTGCGATTCGCGGTTTGATTGCCTTAAATGACAATAAACCGATGTACCAGTAAGTTATAAGCATCCGAAGGCTGATGAGTTGGTTTTAATCAGCCTTCTTTTTTATAAAAATGATTAAGTTGTAAATTATATTTTTATCACTTTGATTGAATTGAAAAACGAAGAAAAATTTAAAAGAGGGTTTTAATGGATCATGTTGTTGATCAAAAGGCATATCGCGGTCTGACCTATGTTTTATATATCTTTTATCTTATTTCAAGCTTCACGGGCGGCTTACTCGCCATCATTGCTTTAATACTGAACTATATCAAACGTAAAGAGGTTAAAGGAACGCTACTCGATAGCCATTTTACTTGGCAAATCCGTACCTTTTGGTGGTGTTGCCTGTGGAATCTATTGACCCTAGCTGTATTTGCACTGGCACTATTTCATCAGGAACTCGGTATTCCATTTTCTGATGATCATGCATCTTCGGTATTTTTTATTGGATTGGCATTTTTATTTACAGCCTGGGCGTGGGCGGTGTATCGGAGCCTTCATGGCTTATTTTGTTTATATGACAATAAACCGATGTATGACTGAGGTTGGCCTATGATTATTGAACATGTTTATTTGAATATTAAAGCTGAACAGAGCGACGCGTTTGAAGCGGCTTTTCATCAGGCCAAATCGATTATTTATCCGATGGATGGGCTAAATGCAGTACAGCTGATTAAGCATGCCGCAGGCGATGGTCGTTATATTTTAATGATCTTTTGGGACAGTATTGAGCATCATACTGAAGGATTCAGGAAGTCGGCAGCCTATCAGGAGTGGAAAGCGCTATTGCATCCCTTTTATGATCCGATGCCTACGGTTGAGTATTACCAGCCATGCATGCTGCTGAAAAAGAAAGAACCACAGAATTAATTGAAAGAGAGCGGATTAGCTCTCTTTTTTCTTTTCAAAGAACTTAAATTTTAATTCGCTGACCAAAACACCTAATACCACCAGTAAACCACCGAATAACGCGAGCAAGGGTAAGCGTTCTCCTGCAATGCGTCCGATCACACCTGCCCAGACGGGTTCACCTGCATAAATAATGGCAGCACGGGCTGGGTCAACCATGCGTTGTGCCCAGTTCATGACAAACTGGATTAAAGCACTGGCGAGTCCCAATGCAACAGCAATGATGACCAGCCCCCAAGAAAAGGGTGGAATGCTATGTTCACCGACCAATGGCATACTGGCAAAGGACAAGAGAGACGCGACCATCAGTTGCACAACAGTGACTCGTCTCAGATTGACCTTTCCTGCAAAATAACCAATCAGGATAATCTCGAGTGCAATCACGAAGGCACAGGACAGCGTCAACATTTGTCCGTAATTTAAATCAATGCTGGAAAAACCATTGCCTGTTAAAAATACCAAACCTGTAAATGCCAAGGCTGTACCGACCCACGTCATGAGTGAAGGTCGTTTCTGAAAAATGGCCCACATCAGGATAGGAACCAAAGGCACATATAGCGCCGTTAAAAATGCCGACTCACTACTTAAGATGGTTTGTAGACCAATGGTTTGCGTACCATAACCAATTGCAATCATCAGACCGATGGCTGCACCCGCCAGTATTTCCTTAAAGGTTAAACCTCGCATCGACTTTATTGAGATCAGGAAAATAGCCAAAGCGGCAACCGCAAAACGGCAACCCACAAAAAACATCGGGGTACTAAAGTTCAGTGCGTATTGCACGGCTAAAAAAGTACCGCCCCAAATCATGGTAATAAAAATCAGGGCAAATTGTGCGGCTTTAGGAGACTGGGATAAGGAGGCCAAAACAATGATCCTAAGAAAAGTGCAATATAATGCACATATTGCATTAGTTGGTCGATGTGTGCAATATATTGCGCAAGTTTTATTTTTTATCATTGTGGTTTATGAATCCATCCGATACTGTCCTGACCCATGTAGGAAAAAATATCCGCCATTTTCGGGATAAGGGCCATTTAAGCCAACAGGAACTGGCAGATCGGGCAGGGGTCAGTCGCCGTACCATTGCGGCTCTGGAAACAGGTCAGGTCAATATTAGTCTGGCGAAACTGGATGCAATTGCGGCAGTGCTGGGAATTGATTTCAAGCGTATCGTCAGTGCACCTGAACTGGGTGAATCGGAAATCGTAAATACCTTGGCTTGGCAAGGAGAGCATCCGACCAGTCATGCCACACTGTTAGCTTCAGTTCCAGCGTATACACAAGTTGAGTTGTGGACGTGGTCATTGGCTGTTGGTGAGATTTATCATGCGGAAGCGGATCAAAAGGGCTGGCGAGAACTCATTTATGTGCTCGAAGGCGAGTTAAGTCTGGAATTTGAACAGGAAACACGAGTTGTTCAGGCAGGCGACTCTATTCTATTTGAAAGTTCGATTCGTTATTGTTATGCCAATCGGGGTACACAGCCATTAAAATTCATTCGTAATGTGCTGTATTAAATCAAAAGAAGTTATCTGGGCAGATAACTTCTTTTTTTATGCAAAATTAAAGACGATTGTCTTCATCTAGCAATAATTGTGCTTCACGAAGGTTTAAGGTGCCTTCATAAATTGCGCGGCCTGTGATTGCACCTAAAATACCTTTTTGGCCTTTTAAGTTGCGTACATCATCAAGGTTGGTCACACCGCCAGACGCAATCACGGGTAAGCCAGAATAGTCTGCCAGATTGACAGTCTGCTCAACGTTAACACCTTGCATCATGCCATCACGGGCAATATCGGTATACACAATGCTGGATACGCCTGCATCTGCAAAACGTTTCGCAAGATCAGTCGCCTTGACGTCAGTAATATTGGCCCAACCATCTGTTGCCACCATGCCATTCATGGCATCGATACCGACAATAATACGACCTGCAAAACGCTTACATGCTTCTTCTACAAACTCAGGCTCTTTAACCGCCTTAGTTCCGATAATGACAAAAGAAACACCAGCTTCTAAATAATGCTCGATGGTTTCAAGTGAACGGATACCGCCACCGATCTGGATTGGTAGTTCTGGCTGTGCACGTACAATCGCTTCAACCACAGGTTTATGAATCGGCGTGCCGGCAAAAGCACCATTTAAATCGACTAAATGTAAACGACGTGCGCCTTCATCCACCCAATGTTGTGCAGTTGCCACAGGGTCATCAGAGAAAACAGTATCGTCTTCCATACGTCCTTGTTTTAAACGGACACATTTACCATCTTTCAGGTCAATTGCTGGGATGATTAGCATACACCGCTCCTTGCGTCATCATAGAGTTTAAATTATTAGGGGCTTGTTGAACGTCCCTCTATGATTGCGACAAAGAAGGCAATTTAGCCTACAACGCAATGCATTTCTGAATGTTCAGCGTGCCCTATATTAGCAAAGTATTGATCAATCTCTAAGCCTTGTCTGTTGATCCTTCAAGTATTTTCATGATTTGTTGTTGTAATTGTGGTGTGAATCGGTGTTGCTGGTAAAGCTGTTCAAATACCAGCAGTGCTGCATAAGCGTCCGCTGCAGCATAACTGATTTGTTGAGGACTAAGACGTTTCACGGCCCAATTTGAGGTACTGATCTTTTTACTTTTGGCAAAATAACGCTGGAATAGTAGGGCGATCGCGGTTTGTACACCGACTTGGCTGCGATAACCAAAACTTGCAAAGCTTTTGGAAAGTTCAATCAATGACGTGGGCTGGATATCTTTGCCACGGAAAATATGTGCGTCATTCTTGAGTCCAAAACCGACTTTGAGTTGCTGTTCATTTTCCAAAATGGGTTTTAAAAATGACAAAATTTCGGTACTGACTTGGAAAAGATAAACGTTATTGCGGGTTGCAAGTTGGATGACGTGTGGCCCTGTCGATTTTTCCCCGACTTTAAAGGTCGGTTTCGATTCACTGTCAAAACCGAAGACTTGGATGGAACTGAGTTGATCTTGCAGGGCCAAGCATTGTTCAAGCGTTTGAATGACAATAATTTTGTCTGAAGCAATGTTTTCAAAGGCAGGTAAGGCACGTATTTGTTCTTTGCTTAAAGGCGCTACAGCGTGTTGAAGTGTGTCCATCTGCATTCAAAACTCAAGTCATTTCTATGAGCTTAAAGGGTTTTATTGAAATAAAAAAGCCAAGTCGAAACTTGGCTTAGCAAACATGACGTATTTATTTAGCTTGGTTTATCTGTTGCTCAATCTGAGCTTGCTGGCTTCTTTGCACATATTCCTGATATGCAGGAACTGCACTGCCCACTAAGGCAAAAATGACGGCAAGTGGAATAATCACAATATAAATCCAGCCCAAGACTTTTTCCCAGCCAGTAGTTGCACGTACAGAACCAAATTTATTTGGCCCTTCTGTTCCTTTGGCACAGAGCAGATAAATAATGAAAATGAAATTTACAAAGGGGACAAGGGCTAATAACGACAACCAACCCGTTTGATTCCGATCATGTAGACGACGAATGGTAAATACAAAAGAGAAATAGACGAACACGATATAAAGAATGATAAACAGGACAATTGCGAGGATTGGATAATCTTGCCCTTGTTCGAGATTGTCACCAGTCACGAGCACAGCGCCAAATGCCAAGACAAAAATGATAATCACTGCGGCGATTGAACTTAGCAATGTCCAAGCTGCATATGAAAGCCGACCAAACCGGCCTTTAGCACTTAGTGGATGATCCGCGTTTTGAGTTGATGAATTCATTGTTATTCCTATTTAAGTGTTTTTATGGGATTGTAAAACTTAAAAAATGTATTATGCCTTAGAATATTAAAGAAATTTTTTAAATTAATGCTTAAATTATTTTATATATAACAGATCAAGTCATAACAAAGGACTTGATCTGTATGAGTGAAGC
Source organism: Acinetobacter sp. YK3 (assembly GCF_001729365.1). Taxonomy (NCBI): domain Bacteria; kingdom Pseudomonadati; phylum Pseudomonadota; class Gammaproteobacteria; order Moraxellales; family Moraxellaceae; genus Acinetobacter; species Acinetobacter sp. YK3. The sequence continues at coordinate 1,817 of NZ_LZPJ01000148.1, read as the reverse complement.
TTAAATTGTCCATTCCACAAAGTTTTTTAACAACTGTAAACCAGCGGTATGACTTTTCTCTGGGTGGAATTGTGTTGCGAACAAATTGTCTTTATGAATCGCCGTACAGAAGTTCACGCCATAATCACAGGTTGCTGCCGTGACTGCTGCATCTTTTGGCTCAACATAATAACTATGCACAAAGTAGAAACGCGCATCTTGTTCAATGTTGTTCCACATTGGATGCTCTGGATCAAGCTGATGTACCTGATTCCAGCCCATGTGTGGCACTTTTAAATTCGGAATTTCAGGGAAATGTTTAACCACACCATCGAAAATGCCGAGCGCATCAACACCACCATTTTCTTCCGAGCTTTGTAGCAGCGCTTGCATACCTACACAAATTGCCAGAACAGGTTTATTGAAGGCTGCTTGACGCACCACCTCATCAATCCCTGCTTCACGCATACCTTGCATGCAATCACGCATTGCGCCCACACCTGGAAACACAATCTTATCAGCTTTGGCAATCAGTTTAGGATCGTTGGTCACGTCCACTGTTGCACCGACATGCTCTAGCGCTTTTGCCGCAGAGTGTAGGTTGCCCATGCCATAATCAAGTAAAGCAATACGTGTCATTACAAGCTACCTTTGGTTGAAGCAATGGTATTTTCAGCACGTGGATCAACCTCACAGGCCATACGTAATGCACGCGCCAACGCTTTAAATACACTTTCAATCTGGTGGTGGCTATTTTTGCCTTTCAGGTTATCAATATGCAGCGTCATCAGTGCATGATTGACAAAGCCTTGGAAAAATTCCGAGAATAAATCGACATCAAAGCTACCAATGCGCGCACGGGTAAATGGAATATCCATAAATAAGCCAGGGCGACCAGACAGATCAACCACCACACGAGATAGTGCTTCGTCTAAAGGTGCATAAAAATGCCCATAACGACGTAAGCCTTTTTTATCACCTAAAGCTTGGGCAAAGGCTTGTCCCAGTGTGATTCCGCAGTCTTCAACGGTATGATGGTCATCGATTTCCAGATCACCATCGCAATGAATGTCGATATCAAATAGACCATGACGCTTGATTTGATCAATCATATGGTCTAAAAATGGAACTCCAGTGTTGAGTGTGCCTTGACCAGTACCATCGAGATTGAGACGAACTCGAATTTTTGTTTCGTTGGTATTTCTTACCACTTCACTGATACGTTGCGTCATGGACACGTTCCTCAAAAAACGTCAAAAATGATTGAATTAAAAACCAATAGTTTCGCTGTGACGAAAAAGTGACAGCATCATAGTTTGCTCAGGAGGGTTAATCAATGCCTATTACCGTACATGCTTACAGTTCTCTGGAAGATTCAGGAATTCGTACTCAGCTAGAGCGACTTTACGATACCAGCCCAGAGTTTGGTGACGGGCAAGATGCAATGGAACAACTTGAACAAAATCTACAGCAATATACCACAGTTTACACTGCTGAATTTAACACCAAAATTATAGGTGCAATTTGGGCGACAGGACAAGGTGAAAGCCGTGTTCTGGAATATATTGTGGTACATCCAGCCAATCGCGGTCGTGGTGTTGCAGAACGTCTGGTTGAAGAGGTTTGCCGCATGGAAGAAGCGCAGGGCGTGCAACAGTTTGAACCAGGTTGTGGGGCGATCCATCGTTGCCTGTCGCATCTCGGTAAAATCTAAAAAGCTGCCTTAAAATTATGCTTTGTAGCAAAATTAAGCGCTTAAACGAAAAATCCACAAATTTGCTTGACGGGCTTAGACAAACATTGTTTAATACGCCCACTTTGGCGTGATAGCTCAGTAG
>NZ_LZPJ01000147.1:0-7763 GCF_001729365.1 Acinetobacter sp. YK3 | reverse complement strand
TACATATAGTATCCCTAATGCAGAAGATATTAAGAAATTTTGGGAAGAATTTTCATGTGAAATTAAAGAGAAAAATAGATTTTTCACTCAAACCAATTTGTACAAAGATTTATTTAACAATCAAGTTAATAACAAAACTAATATATTCAATTTATTAATTGAATCATTAACTAATGAGTATTCAAATGGAAGAAAGTTTTATAGAGCTAGAGTTCATGAGAATAAGTTAAGTATAGATGAGATGGGTGCCCCACCAGCTAATACAGCCACAGCAGGAAGAGCTAATCCAATTGGTATCCCTTATTTATATTTAGCGGATAATAAAGACACAGCTATCGCTGAAGTTAGACCAAGTAATGCTTGTTTAGTAAGTGTTGGTACTTTCCAGCTTATTAGTAATTTAAAGATATTGAACTTAACAAACCCAAGAAAAGATGCCTCTTTTCTTATTCATGAAAGTGATAATTTAGAAGAGTGTCTTAAGTATATTGATTTATTAGAAATTTTTTCAAGTGAGTTGTCGAAGCCAGTCTTACCAAATAAAAGTTATTTAGATTATATTCCAACGCAATTCTTATGTGAGTATTTTAAAACGGTATGCGGATTTGATGGATTAGTTTTTAAAAGCTCATTTGAAGAGGGAAATAATCTTGTTCTCTTTGAAAAATCCTTTTCCAAAGGAATAGATATGGCTTATTTTACAGTGAAAATAAAACATCAATCTTCAGTAATAAGTACAAGAAACTAATTTTAAATTTTGAGATCTCTTATATATCTCTTTACGACACCAATAATTTTAATATCATGTGTCATTGAAGAAATAACTGGATAATCTTGATTTATTGGTATTAATTCAAAAATCTCTTTTCCATTTTTATCATGACACGCTACTCTATATTTTCTAAAAAGAGCCTCATGTGATCCATTTATAGAAATTACATAATTACCTGGTTTGGGGGGAGTTAAAGTGTCAACTATTAGTATATCACCTTCTTTAAACTCAGGCTCCATACTATTTCCTTGAACAATTAAACTAAATAACGATTCAGGTACGTTACTGAAAGAGACTGTATAAGTGTGTTTTTTAGGTTCAATCTCGTGAGACTGAATCTTTTTCCATAAGTCTACTTCTGCATAATTTAATAGAGGAATTTTTTGTAAATTATGGTCTCTTAATAAAGTGCTATCTAACCCATCTTTTTCTTGTTTGTTTTTTTCTATAGGTGAACCATTACCAGTAGCTAACCAATTAATATTTACCCCTAAGAACTTAGAAACTTTTAAAAGATTTTCACCTTCCATTGTTTTAGATTTGCCACTAAGCCAGTCGCTTACTGATGGAGGCTTAACCCCAACTGCGCGAGCAAGGTCAACCCCCTTAATTTTTTTAGGTGGTAATACTTCCATTGCATATCTTAGACGTTCAGCTAATGTTCTCATGATCTGATCCAAATAGTTAGGTAATCCTAACATGAAACAAATTAGGTATTCCTATTGATTAAAAATAAGGAATACCTAATAATTGGTTTGTGAAATTAGGAGTTAGACATGACAGACAACCAACTTATTGAAGCTTTGGGTGGATGTAACGCCGTTGCTCGCTTGTTAGGAATAAGACCTTCTTCAGTTAGCGGCTGGAAGGCAATTCCTACTGATCGCAAAATCCGCTTGGCTGTAATTGCCGAAGAAAATGGAATTAGTACTCGTAAAGAAATCTTTCCAGATACGTATGTTGATATTTGGATTGAGTTAAGAGAACCGATCAGAGCCAGCAATACTATTCTGCAAGTCGTCTAATAAACACGTTCAAAAGGACTCGCAATGAACATATTAGATGCGGCTTACCACACGGTCCACGACTTTAAAGGCGGGGCAAATGCGCTTGCATCACGTATGAGCATTAAAAGCCCGGCGGTGCTCAACAGCAAGGTCAACCCAAATACGGAAACACATCATCTGACTTTACTCGAAGCAACAAAGCTGATGGGCATAACAGGGGATTTCCGAATACTTCAGGCGATCTGTGCAGAACATGGCAAATCTGCCATCGACTTGCCGGATATACCTGAGAGCCATAGAGACAGTTGCCTGATGGATACGTTTCTTAATATCGGTATCAAGAAAGGCAACGTCAGCAAGCAATTTAGAGAAATGCTTGCGGATGGGCGAATAACAAAAGGCGAGGCAATCGAGATGGCCAAGGTCATACACGACATGCATGTACTGCTTGCCACGCTGGAGCAACAAATTAATGCCTGTATTCAGGACAAATAAAAAAACCGCTTTTCTGCGCGAACAGGCTAGCGGTCACGTTCATCCATCTGGAGAGATTTAGAACATGACCAATATATCAAACGAAGTATCAACCCACAACAGCGATTTCCTTGTGGGGGATACGGTTGTCATAAATACACCTCTTGAATTCATCAATAGGACTTTTGACTCAGATGAGCTTTTCATTGTTCAGGACATTTGTGGGCTACTGAGTAAAGGAGTGACCATTTTGATTAATGGTGAACGTGTAATAGCAGCAGATTCTGAATTACGCCATGCATCAGTTGCTGAGCTGAATGCAAAGCGTCGCCTTTCGAAGACTGAACAAGTATTAGCGGAGGTTTCATGAATACAAAACTCCCTGATTACAAGCAACTTCAGGCGATCCAATCCTGGTATGAGCCAGCATTAAAACTTTTGAACGATCTGCTTGAGCGTAACAAAGCTAATCTCCGTAAACGTGGTTACAACGAAGAGAACGCGGCAATTACACGTGAGGAGTTTAGACAGCAACTCGCACGCCGTGGTCGAATTACTTTGCATTTGGCCGGAGAAATTGAAACGAGTTTGTTTAAAGCCCAAAAGATTGAATACATGGGCGGATATTTAAGACCTAAGGTGGATGAGTTATGAGTTTAGATGCAACTGTCTGGGCTTGGAAAAAGCAATTCACTCAAGTTAAAGGTGGATCATCCCCAGCGTTAAAGAAATTAGTCTTGCTATCCATGGCTGATCGAGCGGATGAGCAGCATTGCTGTTATCCGAGTACAGGACGATTAGCTGAGGATTGCCAAATCAATAAAAAGACACTTTTTAAGATATTAGAAGAGCTGATTGAAGAAGGCGTTATTTTTGATACTGGTGAGAGAAAGGGTAGAACCAAGCAGGTAATTGTGTACCGATTAATTGGTGTACAAGGTCGTGAGCAAACAGTACCAACGTTGGAACACTTAGATGATGAAAGCCTTGATAGCCAAGGCTCGGATTCTGAAACAGTACCAGCATTGGAACAGTACCAACATTTCCATTAAACAGTACCAATATTGGTACACGGAATCTACCAAAGAATCTTCCAATAGAATCTAGAAATAAAAACCATTGGCTCTGTTCAAAAAAATTGAGTTTGGAAATTGCTCAAGCAAATCCTGAAATCGATACAAACGAGATCATCTCATCAACTTGGTTCAACCGTGAGCTAAGAGCATTTGAATTGTTCAATGCGGAAAAGAGCATGTGTGATGAACTCATGATTTATCACTTTGCAAACTGGTTACTTGAAGCGAAAGCAAAACAGGACCGATTGAAAAACTCGTCTCAACCGAACCAGAAGCAACCAGCTAAATCCAAGAACACTTTAACTGACAAACAAAGACATTTCTTTGCAAGTAAATTATCCCGTTTACCTGAGTTCGCTAAATACTCGGAAGGCAACGAAAGCTATGAGCAATTGGCTAAGCGTTTGGAGCTAATGCTTAAAGATCCTGCAAACCTCAAGAAGTGGGCTGAGCACCTGATTAACATCAGCAACGAACACAAGGCGAATGCAGCATGAAACATAATATTGTGTCGATCTCTGGCGGAAAAGACTCAACTGCAACTTTGCTTCTAGCCATGGCCTGGGATGTTGAGAACTTACAAGCGGTTTTTGCTGATACAGGGCATGAACACCCAGCAACTTATGAGTACGTGGAATATTTAGAAAGTACGTTAGGCATTCAGATCCTGGAAGTAAAAGCTGATTTTAGCTTCGAGATTCAGCATAAACGGGAATATGTAAAAACTAAATGGCGTGAAAAGGGGGTACCAGAATCAATCATTGAAAATGCACTTTCAGTTTTAAAACCAACTGGGAATCCATTTTTAGATCTTTGTTTATGGAAAAGTCGTTTTCCATCAACACGCACTCGTTTTTGTACCTCGGAATTAAAGATTAAGCCGATCCAGCAGTTGTTTTATCCAATTCTGGATGACGGCCACATGATTCTATCTTGGCAAGGTGTTCGTGCGGATGAATCTATAGAACGCAGATATTTGCCAGAGTGCAATGAGGTAGTTCAAGGGCTCTATAACTACCGCCCAATATTGAAATGGTCTGCCAAGGATGTCTTTCAAGCTCATTTTGATATGGGGATTAAACCAAATCCTTTGTACATCCAAGGAATGGGACGTGTTGGATGTATGCCATGCATCAACTGTAATAAAGATGAACTTAAAGAAATTGCAAAACGCTTTCCTGAAGAAATTGAACGTGTTGCTGAGTGGGAGCGAATTGTTGCTTTAGTTTCAAAACGCCAGTCAGCTACTTTCTTTACTTCGGATTATCGTGGACATGGCATTCATGAGCTCGTTGAGTGGTCTAAGACCACCCATGGGGGAAGACATTATGATCTCATTTCATTAACCGAAGATTCAAAAGCATGTTCATCTGCATATGGTTTATGTGAGTGAGGTAGAGCATGAATACAATGAGCATCGATCAGTACCGCCGTGAAATTCTCAAGCAATGCGTTAAGCCTAAGGCTGCTAAACGAAATAAATTTAATGCACAAAAGGTTGAGCTGGACGGCATGACGTTCGACAGCAAAAAAGAATATCGGCGGTACATCGAGCTCAAGGCTATGCAGCAGCGTGGTGAAATTTACGGTTTAGAACATCACACTAAGTTTGAATTGGCACCAAAAACCAAACTGGAAAGGGAAAAGCGAGCAAAGCCTGCACTACGTTATTTTGCAGATTTCACTTATTTCAACGCTGTAGGCCAATACATTGTTGAAGATGTGAAATCAGAGGCGACCAGAAAGAAAGACAGCTATAGAAACAAAAAGCATTTAATGAAAACGGTTTTAAATATTGATGTGAGAGAGGTATGAGTTGATGAGTGCAACTGCTGCAAAGTTTGAACAATTTGAATGGTTGGCTCATGGCTTAACTGCGAGCTCACCAAGTCAGGAACCATCTATTCATGGTACAGGTGAGAAACCAGTGGACTATCAGGATCGCTTGGGTGCGATTGCTTCGATGGATACCCAGTTAGCAAAGTCTGTTACAGCTCTGATTGTATTTGAAGGGAAGGCGCAAAGTGATTATGAATATGTACAACAACATCTGGCGAATATTCTTATTACAAATGCCATAAAGGATAAGAAGAGAGAACCCGAAAGGATTGCCATGTTTCATCTTGCTTGGTTAATTGCTCGAATGGTATTGGATTTTGCTTTAGATCCAGAACTTGAAGAAAACTATACTGCTAAAGGACGGTTAGCTTATGCAGGAATTCGAAGTTATCAAATGAGTGTTGATGGTTATCGCATGACATGGAAACCATATGAAAAGCTTATGATACTTGCGATTGAATCTGCAATCTCGGAAGCAGGAAAATCGATTGATGATTATAAAAAGAACACTTACAAAGAAATTGAAAAATAGGGGATTCCATTTAAACGGAGACTAGGGTATAGTTTTTACATACTGGTCATATTGCAGATTAAATATGATTCAGCGTAAAAAGCTCGCATTATGCGGGCTTTTTTATTGCCCCTTAATTGGGGTTTTTTATGCCTAAAATTTATTAACTCAATAAAAAAGGCTTTAACCATAAATCTGTTACTTCATACAGATCATCTTTATAAATAAATTAAGAGGTTTTTATTATGTCTTCTAGCTGGACTTTACCATTATTCATTAAACAAATGATTGAACAAGAAGATGTGCGTGTTCCTGAGGGCGTAACTCAAATTATGCCGCCGTTTTTCCGTTCTTGGTTTGAAGCAAAGTCATTAGAAATTCCAGAAGGAGTTACTAAAATTGGTAATGGTGCTTTCCAAGGGTGGGCTTCATCAACTATTCTCAAGCTTCCTAAATCATTAACAGAAATTCAGGCTAATGCATTTCAAAATTGGCTTTTACTTGAAAGCTTAACCCTACCTGAAAATCTAGAATCGATTGGCAGCTTTGCTTTTGGTGCTTGTCCTAAATTAACAGAGGTTACTGTGCTTGCGTCAGTTCCTCCTGTATTGATTGAAGAGTTTTCTTTTATTCCATTTGATTGGAATGTTGTTGAAGTCGTGAAAGTTCCAGCAGCTTCAGTTGACCTATATAAAGCAGCACCTATCTGGTCAACTGTTGCAGATAAGATCGTTGCAATCTAACTTTTAAAATAGTATTTCAAGAGCCCATCGAAAGATGGGCTCTTTTTTTGTGTCTGCAATTTGAGAAATGGAATTGTTAAGTATTCGTATTGAACAGAATTAAAAAGAAATGGAGTATTTCGTTTTAACGAAAACTAAGGTATAGTTTTTATATACTGGTCGTAGTTCGGTTCATCCGAGACCAATCTATTAAAGCTCATCGAAAGGTGAGCTTTTTTTTAAATAGTGTCCTATAAAAATAAAAGTTTGTTTAATTTTTTCTTCGTACTACTTATTATAATTTGAACAAATTTTTAAAGTGCTAAGTACATCCATATGGTAACAACAGCAAGGCTTAATCACACCTCATCTTTTGGAGGGAGTGGGGATGAACGTAACCCGAAAGAAAAATTTATAGATTATTGCGATTCGACATATTTTGCTTCGAGTGATTACTATTCTTATTGGAGGAAATTATCTAAACGGGAATTAACTGAAGCTGAATTAGTAGAAAAACAGAAATGTGAAGATGCCATAAATAAAAAATTTACACCGGAGGACTATTTTTCTATTGGCTTAATTCTTATTCCTTTTTTATTTTTTGCGATTTGCAATATGAAAGGATATCTTTCAGTAAAAAAATTTGAACGCGAAACTGGTAAGAAAGCTGACATGTCTATTCATATGATACCTATATCTGCGGTTTCACTCGTTTTAACTGCTTTTTTGTGGATGATTCTTTATGCCATGTACTATGCATATCTTTATCATAAGTATCAGTTTTAAAAAATTATTTTTTTATTGGTTCATACCTAAGTTGTTTGTCCCATTTCCGTACACTTTACCCCGCTGACATACATGTTATTAGCGGGGCTTTTACTTTATATGTTAAGTTAAAGCTCTTCATTTTTTGAATTGTTAGGGTGTATAAGGAATACATGAAAATTCTAGCTCTTTCAGGTAGTGCGAGAGAGGCATCTACAAATACTGCTTTATTGCAAGCTATGAGCGAACTTGCACCACAATCAATCGAGATCTCTGTTTTTCATCAAATAAATTTACTACCAATTTTTTCACCAGATGATGAAGGGGAGAAAACGCCTGCTGCGGTACAAAATTTCATTGAAGTGGTAGCTACTGCTGATGGGATTATCATTTCAAGTCCTGAATATATACGTGCGATACCGGGGGGGGGGGCTTAAAAATGCAATTGATTGGATGGTTTCTCGCATTGAAATTATAGACAAGCCAATAGCTCTAGTGCATGCATCAGTGCGCGGTGATGATATGCTAAGCTCATTAAGAAGGGTGCTTTCTACAGTTAGTGGGAATTTTTTCGAACATATATTTTTACGTTTTTCA
>NZ_LZPJ01000146.1:0-13650 GCF_001729365.1 Acinetobacter sp. YK3 | reverse complement strand
AATTTGTCTATTTTGTATAATTATCGTTACTCTTGATTTATATGGCGTTTATAAATCCCTTCACTCATCAAAGCATAGATATTTTCCAGATCGTTACGTTGTGTCTCCGCTAATAAATGGCGCTGCATCTTTAATATATTCTGATCACCACGCATTGCAGGCCCTGTCTGCATTTGTTTAGGGTCATTCTGGGTTGCCTTATTCGCAGTTTCCATAATTAAAGGATATAACAAACTAAAATCAACCTGCTCGGCATCTACAATTTGTTTTGCCAAGTCATAGCAATAATTGCTGAAATTACAAGCAAATACAGCCGATAAATGTAAAGTTTGCCGTTGCTTAGAACTATATTGATAGACACGATGGCTTAAACTGTTTGCTAATTCTGTTAAAAAAGCTAAATCCTGCTGCTCAGCAGCTTCAACAAACAAAGGGGTTTCTGCCCAGTTCACATCCCGTTCAAAACTAAAGGTTTGCAAAGGATAAAACACACCAGCTCGATAATGAGTATTTTGTAGAACCGATAAACTGGTGCTGCCCGAGGTATGTACAATCAGATTATCTGGTAAATAAGCTGTAATCGACTCAATTACGCTGGAAATGGCCTGATCACTTACCGCAATAATCACCAAATCTACCTGTGGATCAAGTTGATTAACCTGATTAATCGCTTGAGCATTTACTTGATCTGCAAGGGTCTCAGCATGCTGTAAGTTTCGGCTAAACACTTGCGCAATCTGATGTTGCTGTTTTAAAGCTCGAGCTAAATGTGTCGCAACCCGCCCTGCACCAATCAATGTAATTTTCATAAACTTTATCTAAGCACGTGATTTGCTTAAGCATGCCAATAAAAAAAGGACGAATCAATTCGTCCTTTTCTACTTGTTTATTTAATTGACATTATTTAGGTAAACAATCCGTTCAATCGTGCGTTGAATAAAGCATTTAGTATATTGCATGTCCTGATCTTGCTGATGCATCGCATCATTCCAGTAACCCGCCTGTTTCTGATAAGTTTCCCGGTCTTTTTCAGGAGTATCATAAACACTCTTCTGTGATAGCACTTTACAATCCACATCACGTTTCTCAAACCAGTCTGACTGATCCTGCTGTAATTGAGCTTTTTGTTCAGGACTGAACTTATCCCACGTCTGATTTAAACGTTCCACCTGTTTTGCCTTTTCAGCATCCAGCTCTTTGTTACGAATATTCATGGCCTTTTGCGCCAGATCCATTTGAGCAGATGACTTTGCATCATACTCCTGCTGGGCCTTTTCACTATTCTGTTCAATCAGGCGGTTTTCTTTTAAATACGCCATGTAATGCACGGCTTTGGTCGCCATAAACACAACACCATCAATAACGGCGTTTTGATCTGGAATATTCAGCACGACACCATCTTTATCGGTTTTGGTCAGATTATAAGAAAACTCACCACGTAACTGATCATCTTCAAGCTTTAATGGATAGTCACTATCCGAGAAATAGTCACCTAAAGTATAAGTCGACTGGCCTTCATCCTCACCATCTCGTTGATATTTCTGCTCTTCGAGATACGCATTTTCAGCACGTTTCTGTAAGCCTTTCGGGAATGAAATCACCAATTGACTATCACAATCCAGTAATGTTTTTGACGCTTGCTCACTGTCGCTATTATCTAAAGTTCGGACATTTTTGATTTCAAATTTTAGTCCCTTGTTAATTTTATCTAAAATTTCATAATCAGCCTGATATTCGCTTTCTCGCAAACTTCGCTCAATTTGCTTTAAATAATCTTTCTTTAAAGCTGCCTGAATATTATTCAAGTTATCTTGATTGGTACAACTCCATTCTGAAACGGCTGTATCAATATTTTCAACTTTCTCTTTGGGTTTAAATTTATCGCATCCTGTTAATAAAATTGCTGTCGTTAATGTGGTGAATATCAAAAACTTATTCATATTAATTACCCCGTTATCTTATTTTTCGGGCGTATTCTACTCAATTTAATTCGATCTATTCGAGTCTTTTCTTTGACTTTATTTAAATTAATTTTAAGATAAGACTGTAAATGTAATGATAAGTCAAAATAAAAGGAGCTATTATCGTAATAGCTCCTTTAAAGTATTGCGTAATTGCAAATTTAAGGTGTGATTGAGAACTCAATACGACGGTTTTTAAAACGTCCTTCTTCCGTTGTATTATCTGCAACTGGATTATCCGCACCATGCCCAACTGCTGTTAGCTGGTCAGCAGCAACACCCTGACTCACCAAATAATCCACTACCGCCTGGGCACGTTTTTGCGATAACGTTTTATTACTGTTCGCGTTACCTGTTGAGTCGGTATAACCCGCCACAGTCAATTTCGCATCTTTGATATTTTTCATTAATGCCGCAGCTTTATCCAGAATGGCTTTATTTTCATCTGGAATCTGGTTTGAACCTGTAGAGAAATTAATAATCTGTAGGTTTAATGCCTTGATCACATCATTAATATCAACCTGATTAGCATCAATATTTGCTAAAGCATCTTGTGCGGCATTTAAACTATGACTCACAGAGTCAGCAGCAGTCATTGGTGCTTCAACCACCACTTCGGTATTGGGTACCAAAGCTTTAATTTTGCCAAGTAAATCGTTAAGTTGATTCGCATCTCCACCTTTCAAGGTGATCTTGTCACCAATCCAGTCCAGAGAAACATTCGGTACGCCTTTCAGTAGACCTAATACGCCAGCAAGGCCCGCCTGATCCATAAAGGTTCCAGCATGTTTTGTTGCAGTATCAACTGTACATTCCTGATTTGCAGAAAAAACCTCTTTGACTTTGGCCTGTATGGTCGCCAAAAATCCTTGATCCCCGACACCCACCTGACATTGGGCAAGATTACCTGAACCATCAGTGCTTAAAGCTAATGTCGCTGGTGCAGCATCTGCCGCAACTTCTGAGGCTGAATTTGTATCATGAGTTACAGGTGCAGTCGCCTGTTTGTTTTGACAAGACTTCCACAACCAAGCCACTAATAAACCGAGAATAATCAAGGCCACAATAGGCAGCCATGCACGAGATTTAGGTGCCGTCGCTGCCGAAGTATTGGCAAAGTTAGAAGTAGCAGCAGATGCACTCGACACCAACCCAAGTGGTGCCAATAGACCAACTGCCCATGCTGGCAATAATGAACGGATCGAATCCATATGTTGTTTTAAATAGTTCACAATACTTTGCGTATCATTGCCAGCTTCACTAGTTAAAGCGGCCAGACTTTTTGGAATCGCTTGAGTTAACGTTTGTTCTGTTTCAGCACTGGAAAGTTGCCCATTACTTAAATTGGTCAGAAGCGCATTTTTGACTTGGTCGTTATGCCCTAATAAATCTGATAGTGAGGGCGAAATAGAATCTTTTAATTTCTGAATGAGTTCAGGTTTTGCCGCTAAAATAGAAAGTAAAATGGGATAGAACCTAGATAAAAGAGCACTTTTTTCATTTACTAGACCGTCTTGATCACTCACGATCATCGAAGTCACTTTCTGCTTTAACAGTTCCATTGGGTTTATTGACATTGTTATTCACTCCAACACATTAAATTTATAATATTCAGAACACTCAAGAAAAAAGCGAAGCTCAAGTGAACTGCTGCTTTTTCATTCTAATCTTTTGTATTTTTTTTATTCATTTTTATATAATTTAAATACAATACTTACATCACAATTTACAAAGAAAAATAAGAAATGCGCATCTTTTTTAACAATTGGTACAATAGTATTAAATCTAAAAGTTCCCTTCTATTCTTCAAAATCATCTATCTTTATTTTCAAAATCATGGATTTATAAAAATAAAAAATTCACTCTAGACTATACATTCAAACCAGCAAGCATCATTTACTTAAATGATATAAAAAAATTAGGGAAAAGCCAAAAAGCACTGTAAAAAGTGGAAAAATCTTGTTCTGCTTTTTTGTAGGAGGCACGATAGGAATAGCGGGAATAACGTCTAGCAACTGCTCTTTAATATAGGTTTCATTTAATTGTGCCAAAACTTCGCTAGTCCAGCATGGCAATAAAGAATAAATCGATGCTTTATGATCTCTTAAATAATAAATGATCGCCATCGCATCATTACCCACCTCATTAGATAAAACCGCCAGACTTTTAGGAATGGCCCGATTTAAGGTAATCTCTACCTCAGCTACGGACACTTTTCCTGCGGCCAGTCTCAACAACAACGCATTCTTAACACGCTCATTTTCTTCCAGTAAATCAAAAATAGAAGGCGTAAGTTTTTCTCTTAACTTATCGACCAGCTCAGGCTTTTCTAGAAAACGATAAAGTAGGATAGGATAAAATCTTGATAAGACATCATTTTTTTCATTCACTAAGCTGGTTTGATCATTTACAATCACAGATGAAACTTTCTGTTTAAGTAATTCCATAGGATGTATAGACATCGTATTAAGCTCCAATTATTAGAATGGCTTATTTCTCTTTTTTATAATTTTATGTAAGGCATATCTCATTTATATAATTACTTTAATCTATTTTTTCTTGTTTTTATCTATTCTGTAAAATTTAAATACAATATCTACATCACATTTTACAAAGCGGAATAAGACTTAGCTCCTATTCCGCTACATAAACAAACTTTTGCTTTACGCGAAAGTGGTCACAACTTTACCTGTCAATTGCTGACCAATAAGTGGTGTATTCTTACCTTGTGAAAGAATGCTTTCTTTAGACACAGTCCATTGTAGTTCTGGATCAACCAATACCCAGCCTGCTTCTTGTATCCAGCGTTCTGTCATATTGGCAACTTGTGCTGGTGTCGAAGTGACTTTTGCCACCCATTCCAACGGCTCAAACAGTCCTTCCTGAATCAGTTGCACACCGAGAGCGACATAGGTATCAAATGCTGTAATTCCCGGTTGAGTTTCCGCAAAAGGTGCCATTTTCGCTGAGCTGCTCAAAGGCTCATGATGGGTACAGATTGCGTCAATCACGCCTTCTTTTACGCCCTGACGTAATAATTCCTTATCCTGTTCCGAACGCAATGGCGGGCGCACATGTGCAAGTGAATTAAAGCCATCGGTCAATTGCTCGGTGAGATGTAACTGATGCATCGCAACATCTGCGGTCACAGGTAAGCCTTTGGCCTTTGCTGCACGAATCAAATCGACCGATGCGCCGCAAGACAATAAACCAAAATGTGCTTTCACACCGGTTGCTTCAATCATCAAAAGATATTTAGCAATCGCAACAGTTTCCGCAATCGCTGGAATCATCGGTAGACCTTGGCGAGAAGCAATAAAACCTTCATGCGCACAACCATCTTTGGCAATTTGCGGTTCTTCGGCATAGAACACCACGGTTAAACCCAAGCCTGCGGCATATTCAAGGGTACGGATCACCACATCATCATTTTCAAATGCAGCATTGGCATTTGAAACAGCAGTACAGCCACCCTTCTTTAAACTTGCCATATTGGCAGGTTGCTTACCATTTAAACCTTGCGTTTGTGCGCCAATAATATGTAGATAAATTCCGCCATCCAGTTGAGCTTTTTCAATCAGACCGTGGATTAGGGCACCATTATCTTGCACGATTGGCTTTGAGTCTGGTGGCGTAATAACATGCAAAATACCATTGGCACGTGCAGCTTTTCCTTCCGACTTTAAGGTCCCATGCTGTTGCTGACCCGGCTCACGCATTCGTGCGCACAAGTCCACCATGGTTGGCATTAACCATTTGCCTTGACCATTGATGGTTTCATCCACATGATCAACGGCATCAATACGCTTACCATTTTCGATATAAACCGTTTGCACCTGATCAGTCTGTTGAATTGGATCGAGCACACGGACATTTTCAATTTTTACAATACTCATGTGATCTATCCCTTACAGTGCAATCGCTTCAATTAAACCTTGTTCTTGTAACTGTCCTTGCATCGCAAGTGCCAGTACAGCCATACGAACCGCAATACCGTTGGTGACCTGTTTTAAAATTACGGATTGATCACCATCTGCCACGCTTGAGTCAATTTCAACACCACGGTTCATTGGGCCAGGATGCATCACGATACAATCTGGTTTTGCCAGCGCCAGACGCTCTTTGTTTAAACCATACATTTTGTAGAATTCGGCCTGTGATGATAAGGCTGGTGAATCAATACGTTCATTTTGGATACGTAAGGCAATAATCACATCACAATCTTTCACACCTTCATCCATTTTATTAAACAGACGTACATGCTCACCATATTCATTAAAACCCACTGGCAATAAAGTATTCGGTGCAATTACACGAATGTCTTTACAACCCAATGTTTGCAACGCTGCTACATTCGAACGTGCTACACGTGAATGTTTGATGTCACCAATAATGGCGACTGTCAGCTCTTCAAATGGTTTCTTGGTCTCACGGCGAATGGTCAACATGTCCAGCATGGCCTGAGTTGGATGTGCGTGACGACCATCACCTGCATTGATAATCGCGACATTCGAACATACATCTTTGGCAATGAAATGTGCTGCGCCCGATGAAGAATGACGTACCACGAAAATATCCGCCGCCATGGCTTCCAGATTCCACAATGTATCGCGTAGCGTTTCACCTTTCGAGGTACTTGAACGTGCAATATCGATATTCAAGACATTGGCAGACAAACGTTTTGCTGCTGCTTCAAAAGTGGTACGGGTACGGGTGGAGTTTTCAAAGAAGAGATTCATTACCGTCAGTCCTTCAAGTAACGGACGGTTGATCAAATTATTATTTTCATCTAAAAAGCTTTGCGCTGTATCTAAAATCTTGGTCAAGGTTTCTTTAGAAAGACCCTCAATTGTTAAAAAGTGCTTTAGATTTCCTTGTTGATTGAGCTGAATCTGACTCAAAGTATGCAATGCCGCCAAGTGCATAAGAGATTCCTAACACGTTAAGTTAACGCATTATACAGACTTTAGATTTGGTGCGTAGTCGAAGTTTTCAGCACTTAAGTAAAAATATTTTTGTTTTTTAATCCTATTAATTTTTATTCGTTGCTACAGGCGATTTTACCTAAATTGGTATTCATAGCTAATACTGTACTTTCTTGCTCATCATAACGACCTAAATTTCCAAATTCATCAAAAAGGAAAAATGTCCGTTTTAGAATTTGATCATGACAATATAGGTCTGTTTTTATAACCGAAAAACGAGGAAAGCTCCCGTAGGAAGCATTGATTGCCTTCTCAATAACAACTTTTGCATCACCATGATCCAAACCCCTTGTTCTGAATGTAACAAATTGGCTCTTATCTCCTGTTTCGTAACGTTCAATAAAGTCTGGATTATTTTCAGCTGAATAGATTTCATCAGCAAATTTAACGACGTCTATAGTAATAGGATATGCAAGAAGTGTTGGACTTAAAAATAGAGTCATAACAAATATTATTTTTTTCACTTTATTAAACTTATAAATTAAAGGATGTAAACATCATAGCTACATCCTTTTGATTTCTTTTATCTTTAAATCACAAATAACTTACCTTAATGCACCAATATAGTGATGATGAACCTGAGCCTGATAAATTTCTTCCTCGGTTACTTCTATTGAATAGGCATCTGAAGCGACTTCTTTTTGAAGATCTGACGTGTTCTCCTTTACTATCGAAACAGGCTCAGGATATAGCTCGACCAATGGACTCAAGCGTGCCACAAAGCGTTCTAATTCCGGATCTTGAGTATCGAGAGCAATGCCCAGCACATGTTTGGCATAATCCTTATTATTCACCAGATACATCACATCAATTACACGCCCACAAACACGTCTTAAACGGACATACATTTGAGTGGCAATCGTAAATGCCTCAGCATTGACCAAAACTTCGTTCTTCATCACATTCTCCCAGCCTTCAAATTTAAATGCTTAAATTTCATTCGCTTTAAGTAAAATTATTTGCCAATGAATGGAATACTAAAAAGCAAAAGCTGTACCAATTATTCAAATCATGATTAAAACCGCCCGATCAATTTAAAAAATCATGCTTAATCACGGCCTATCAATGAAAAAATTGCATCGAAACGATGATAAAGCTGACAATCACACAAATATGCACCGACAGAACAAACAAAAATCAGTTAAAATAGCCGATTGCTGAACTGCTTTTTTGGAAATGTGCATGAATTCTACACAACGTCTGACAAACTATTGGGTGACCTGTGCGGATGGACTTGAAACCTTATTACAACAAGAACTCGAACAGTTAGGGATTCAAGACATTCAACGCTTCGCTGGACGTTTGGTTTTTAAAGGCACACTCGAAAATGCATATCGCATTTGTATGTGGTCGCGTCTCGCCTCTCGCGTACTTTTACCGATTCATACACATGAACTAGAACATACACATGACGCCCGTGATGTCGCTGAAGAACTCTATGAAGGTGCGATCAGCTTTGACTGGTCTTTGATTTTTGCACCACAAAGTACCTTTGCGATTCGCTTGCACGTTGAACGTGAAATTAAGGTCAATACTCAATTCGCGACACTCCGTGTAAAAGATGGTGTAGTTGATTCCTTTATGGAAGCTGTGGGCAAACGTCCAAGTATTGATATCAAACAACCAGAAATTACGCTTTATGTATTGGCGGGCAAAACCGAACATACCTATTGCCTAGACTTATCTGGTGATTCTTTACATAAACGCGGCTATCGCCGTTTTATGACCGATGCACCGATTAAAGAGAACTTGGCTGCAGCAATTTTACAAAAAGCACAACTTGCGCAATATCAGCCCGATATTATTCTTGATCCAATGTGTGGTTCAGGTACATTTATTATTGAATCGCTTTTGATCCTGACTGATCGTGCTCCAGGTCTAGTTCGCCGTTTTGGTTTTAATGGCTGGCATGGACATGACCATGAATTATGGATGTCTCTCAAAGCCGAAGCTGCTGAGCGTCATGAAAAAGCCTTACAGCAGCCATTACCGCAATTCTATGCTTATGATGCAGATTGGGAAGCAGTAAAAGCGACACGCCAAAACATTATTGCTGCGGGTTTTGAAAAGTTACTTGATCAAATCCAGATTGAAGAACGCACTTTGGCAGACTGGGATGATTTCCATGCCGAAGGTAAAAAAGCCTTTATCGTCACCAACCCACCGTATGGTGAGCGTTTAGGCGATAAAGCATCGAATCGTTCTTTGTATCTAGGCTTATCTGCCTTACTTCAAAAGAATTTCCCAAATCAGCGCGCAGCAATTATTGCGGCTCAAATTGAGCAGGCAGATGTACTGGCATTTAACGATCCACAAACCTTGCGATTGATGAATGGTAAATTACCAATTTATACCCGTTTTGGTACGGTAAAACCTGCGACTGTCACTCAACCCTTCTTGGCAAATTGGCAACCACAACAATTCGAAGCGATTGAAGGCGCCGAAGACTTTACCAACCGTTTGCAAAAGAATATGCAAACTTTGAAAAAGTGGGCAGTGAAAGAAAATATCTATTGCTTACGCTTATACGATGCAGATTTACCAGACTTTAATATTGCAGTTGATTTGTACGGTGACAAATTGCATGTACAAGAATATGCACCACCAAAGAAAATTGACCCAGAAAAAGCAAAAAAACGTTTTAATCTTGGTCTTGCTGCAATCCGTGCAGTAACGGGTCTAAATCGTGATGCCATCTTTATTAAAACCCGTGCTCGTCAAGCAGGTACAAATCAGTACACCAAACAAAGTACTGCATCTAAACGCTTTATCGTACAAGAAGGCGATGCACGTATCTTGGTGAATCTGACCGATTATCTGGATACAGGTTTGTTCCTTGATCACCGCCAGATGCGTTTACGCATTGCCAAAGAAGCACGCGGCAAGCATTTCCTGAATCTATATAGCTATACGTCTACTGCCAGCTTGCATGCCGCTTTAGGTGGCGCAGCAAGTACCACCAGTGTCGATTTATCGAACACCTATTTAAGCTGGTCAAAAGAGAACTTTGTTCTGAATGGTTTAACGGTAGATCATGCCGATGAACAACATATGTTCTTCGCCAGCGACTGCTTCGAGTGGTTAAAAGAAGGTCATGAGCAATACGATCTCATCTTCATTGATCCACCAACCTTCTCTAACTCGAAGAAGTTCTACGGTACTTTTGATGTGCAACGCGACCACGTTTCATTGCTTAAACGTGCCATGAACCGCTTAACCAGCGATGGTACGCTCTACTTCTCAAATAACTATCGTGGTTTTGAGCTAGACGAAGAGATTGAAGCCATGTATCAGGTCGAAGAAATCACTTCTGAAACCATCGGACTGGATTTCAAACGTAATCAAAAAATCCATCGTGCCTGGAAAATTCAGCACCCAAGTATTTAAGTGTTTTGAATACTCACCGAAAGGTAATTTTGCTTTTTTTTACGTTCGGTGAGTCAAACTCATAAATCATAAAGCGATCAGGAGCCTCCGTATGGGGTTTTATGGTCGCTTTTCTTTTCTCACGAACATCCATCACCGTGGTTTTTTTCTGCTCTTCGTAAGCAGAAAAACCTCCTTCGGCAAGCATACTGACACGAATTTCACGTAAATTCCGGTCACTCAACACACGCTGTGAACGCCAGCGTTCCTCCGCAGGCTTTAATGCATCTTGTTGAGCTTTGATAATGATACTTGGCAAGGCATTATTCAATGCACCTGTTTGCAAAGACAAGGTTCCCTCAGGCAATGGCTGTGCAGCATGTCCGATAGAAGATAAAGCGGTGAACAACAAAATTACACACATACCTGTGCAATGATGTCTGTTATTTTGCATTTTAATTCATCCTGAATTTTTTTCTTATTTGTTTTGAAGCTATCAAGTTTTTATAGACGTGGCAATGTCATTGGTAATATTCCTGTAAAAATCTGACCAGATGCACCAACATAAAAAAAGATGGTGACTTTCATCACCATCTTTTTGGGTAAAACATTAAAACTTCCGCTTAGCTCAGTTTTAACTTATCAAATACCAGATGACCATTCTCACCTTTGATCAGGATATTGTCTCCAGGCTGGAACTCACCAGACAGGATTTTCTGAGCTAGACTATTTTCAACCTGTTGCTGAATCGCCCGTTTCAATGGACGCGCACCATATACAGGATCGAAACCAGCATCAATCAACAGATCAAAAGCAGTATCATCCACAGTTAAGCCCATATCACGTTCACTCAAACGTGTGCGTAAACGATCTAACTGAATGTCTGCAATACCACGAATCTGTGCTTTTTGCAGAGAATGGAAAATGACCAGCTCATCAATACGGTTGATAAACTCTGGACGGAAATGTTGCGTTACTGCACTCATCACCACTGCCCGTACTTCATCATCAGTTGCACCTTCTCCCAGTTCACGCACATCTTGTGAACCTAGGTTAGAGGTCATTACGATCACCGTGTTCTTAAAGTCAACCACACGGCCTTGTGAGTCCGTTAAGCGACCATCATCCAATACTTGCAATAAGATATTGAATACATCTGGATGTGCTTTTTCCACCTCATCGAATAACACCACGCTATACGGCTTACGACGAACGGCTTCAGTTAAAACACCACCTTCTTCATAACCAACATAGCCTGGAGGCGCACCGACTAGACGGCTGACAGAATGTTTTTCCATGAATTCGGACATATCAATACGAATCATGGCATCGTCGCTGTCAAACAAGAAGTTAGCCAATGCTTTGGTTAGCTCCGTTTTACCCACACCTGTCGGGCCAAGGAACAAGAATGATCCACTTGGACGGTTCGGGTCAGATAAACCTGCACGTGAACGACGTACGGCATTGGAAACCGCAACCACAGCTTCATCCTGTCCAACGACACGGTTGTGTAAAAATTCTTCCATATTGAGAAGTTTTTCACGTTCACCTTGAAGCATTTTCGCCACAGGAATTCCTGTTGCCGCACTCACGACTTCAGCAATTTCATTTTCAGTCACTTTGGTACGAATCAGCTTCGGTTCTTCATTTTCCTCAGCAACTTCGGCCTGCTCCAGACGTTTTTGCAACTCTGGAATGACACCATATTGCAAGCGTGCAGCTTCAGCCAAATCACCTTCACGTTTGGCTTTTTCCAAAGCACTACGCGCCTGATCAAGTTCAACCTGTGCCTTTTTATCACCTTCAACCAGTGTTTTTTCAGCTTTCCAGATCTCTTCCAGATCGTTGTACTCTTTTTGCTTTTCAGCAATCTGTTGCTCAAGATGATTTACTTCGGCTTTACTGCCCGCATCTTCATCTTTTTTCACCGCTTCCAGCTGCATTTTCAACTGGATTAAACGGCGATCAAGTTTATCCAAAGCTTCTGGCTTAGAATCAATTTCCATTTTAATCCGCGATGCAGCCTCATCAATCAAGTCAATCGCCTTATCTGGTAATTGACGATCAGTAATATAACGATGAGACATCTTCGCTGCAGCAATAATGGCTGAGTCGAGAATTTGCACACCGTGATGGGTTGCATATTTTTCTTTAAGACCACGTAGGATCGCAATGGTATCTTCTACACTCGGCTCATCGACCAACACTTTCTGGAAACGACGCTCAAGCGCAGCATCTTTCTCAATATATTGACGGTACTCATCTAAAGTAGTCGCGCCCACACAACGGAGTTCTCCACGCGCCAAAGCAGGTTTTAGCATATTGCCTGCATCCATCGCGCCATCACCTTTACCTGCGCCAACAAGCGTATGCAGCTCGTCAATAAACAGGATGATCTCACCTTCGTGCTTCGCAAGGTCTTTAAGGACTGCTTTTAAACGCTCCTCAAACTCACCACGATATTTTGCGCCCGCAAGCAATGAGCCCAAGTCAAGTGAAAGCACACGCTTGTTCTTTAAGCTCTCTGGGACTTCGCCATTGATAATACGTTGTGCCAAACCTTCAACAATCGCTGTTTTACCTACCCCTGGCTCACCAATCAACACGGGGTTGTTTTTGGTACGGCGCGATAACACCTGAATGGTACGGCGAATCTCGTCATCACGACCAATCACGGGATCAAGTTTGCCCGCTAAGGCACGTTCAGTTAAATCAATGGTGTATTTATTAAGTGAATCACGTTGATCTTCATGATTATTGCTCATGACTTTGTCATTTCCTCGAATATTTTCAATTATTTTACGTAAACTATCTGGCGTAACACCCACACCATTTAAAATGGTTTTGGTTTCGCCTGTTTCTGCCAGACCGAGTAATACCCAATCGGTTGATAAAAACTCATCACCTGCTTTCTGTGCATAACGGTCAGCTAAATTCAGCACCTTTACCGCTTCAGGATTGAGATTGATATCACCCGTAGGATTTGCCAAGGTTGGCGCATTTTGCAGTGCTTGTTCCAGTTTCTGCTTTAACTCTGGTAAACGTGCACCCGCTTGTTGCAGCAAACTCAAATTGGCAGGTTCTTCCAATAAGGTAGAAAGAATATGAATACCTGCAATCGAGGTATGGTCTTTACCCATTGCCAATGATTGTGCATCTGAGAGTGCTTGCTGTAAGCGGTTTGTAAATTTTTCAAATCGCATTCTTGTTATTCCTCACAACAAATTTCTAACTTATCACTTAGATGGGAACGCTTTTCTAAATTTCAAATAAAAATTTATATATTTTTCAGTATTTTATAAAACATAATCCGATACTCTCACGAGCTATGATGATGA
>NZ_LZPJ01000145.1:0-29429 GCF_001729365.1 Acinetobacter sp. YK3 | reverse complement strand
AAAGCACCTTAAGGTGCTTTATTTAGATTCTTCCATAACTTACTTTCCATTTGCTCTACATCCTTAAGCTCTACAAATTTGTATCTATAGTCTCTACTAGCCAAAGTGGTTTTATCAACTAAAACCAGGGTGTCTGATACTTTCTCGACTAGATACCATTCTGTTGAATCATCTTTAAGTACTATCTTATTTGAAGTTTTAGTTGGAAATTCAAAATTTTTACTAATACCATTAACAGCAGGCGCAACCACCAATACCATAAAGACACATACAGACTTTACTACTAAACTCTTAGTAATATTAAAAAACACCAATGTATTCAAAAAGATTAATTTTAGAATTAAATCAAAGAATGTCATATTGAATATCGGTAGATAGTGAGTAC
This sequence comes from Acinetobacter sp. YK3, assembly GCF_001729365.1. Lineage (NCBI taxonomy): Bacteria > Pseudomonadati > Pseudomonadota > Gammaproteobacteria > Moraxellales > Moraxellaceae > Acinetobacter > Acinetobacter sp. YK3. Next base: position 29,044 of record NZ_LZPJ01000145.1, on the reverse strand, counting down.
CAATGAATATTAAATTAGTAAACGCTATTAGCTTCCAAGATATTCCCTCCAAAACATTAAATTTCATTATTGAATACCCATATAATGAAACCAATGCAAATAAAATTGAAGAATATGAACTCAGTGCTAATTCAGTATAACTAAAAGAACTAATTAAAAACTGGAGGTCAAAAGCTAGTAGATAACCAATCTTATAAAAAACTCCTATAATCAGTGGAATGATAGTTATTATTGGTATATAAGTTAGTACATCATTTAGTTCTAGTTTATTCATTTTATTAAGGTAGCTCAACTTCTAGCTCCAACAACCGCTTTCTAGCTACTTCTTTTTGCTCAGGAGTAAATAACTCTTCAAACTCTGGCTTAAGTACTAGATATTCGACTGTTAATTTCAATGCGTCTTTTCCACGCAAACTTAATTCTACAAGCCCATCATGTATCTGATTTGGAGAGCTTAATAGTTCATCTGCTACTTGCTTTCCTCCACGCTCATCCACCATTTTTTTAAATCGAGTGGGTCTATAAGGAGGTGTTAATTCTTTAGATTTATCATAAATCTGACGCATTGCCTCATTGAATTCGTCTACTAAGTTGGTCATTTTTACTCTCACTTTTTAGTTATAAAGAATAGTTTTAGTCAAGGCCAAATTTCTTCGGCTTTGATTGTAATGCTAGAGATTAGAATTTTAGGTTACTATAAACCCAAAATTTATATAATTATCCCAACTTTTCACAATACTCTTCTCATTAAAACTAAATGGCGCAAATAAATCTTGCTTATAATTTTTAAATTGCTCATCTTGAGTATTTAATGGATCATTAGTGTATAAAACATAATAAATTTTCAATAAAAGAGGTAACCCTGAATTGTACCCTACCGTACTCATACTCTTTCCATACTCATGCGCAAATTTATCTAAGTTATCAAAATCATAAGAGTTTTGTCCAAATGAAGGTGTATTCAGCACATACTCTCTTAATAATTCCAAAAATTTATCAAAAAAATACTTATCAGTCATACAGCTAGGCTTTAAAGACTTCTGATCCATAGCTAAAAAGATGAATGCTATATTTGAGGCAACCTGAGCATGAGAATTATTTAATAAAGCCATTTTCTGTAAAACTCTAATTAAATCTCTTGAATTTAGATTAAATATTTTTGATAACAACAATATGTCACTATTATTCATTCTTAAATTAAATTTTTGAGTATAATTTAGAATAACTTCTTTATAGCCATCATGATCACGCTTAGGAAACTTAAAATTTAAATCAATAAATTTTTCTAAATAAATATTTGCAGATTTAAAGCCATAAAAGCTATTTATTGATTCCTCTAATTGATTCTTAATTGTTGATAGTATAAATACAATATTAGGAATATCAAAGAAATGTTTGATTCTTTCAATCAACTTAATTGAAAATTCAGGCTTACAACGATCCAGCTCATCCACAATAAATACTAGAGGTGTATCTAAGTCTTTAACTAGATTAGCCAGCGCCTCTTGAAAATACTTTAGCTCATTTTTATTAGTATTATAATCTTCAACTAATCCTGTAAGGTGTTCCTTTAAACCTTCTTCTAATAATTCCCCTGCCTTTTCACCAACCTCTCCAGCAGCTTCCTTAGCTGTTGCAAAAGTATCCTGAGCCATCTTACCTAAATATCCTGCCCCCATCACTGTCATTGCTAACGACCAGATAAGCATTGGTAAATTGGGCAACACAGCATGGTAAGCCTTAATAAATTGATCTTTAAACCTTGTTACAACTGTTGTGTCAGCTTCAACCGTATTCAGAATTTCCATAGATAGAATTAAAAATGGATCCTCCATAAAGTCATGTGCAAAAGCATCAATATAGATAACTTTATGACCTTTCTCTTCTAAATCTGCTTTCCAATTTTTTACAAACCATGTTTTACCTGCTCCCCATTCGGCATCTAAAGCAATTGTTGCCCCACATTGCAAGTTAGAAACGAAGTCAGTTAACCTTTCACCTAGTTTCTCACGCCCCCATAAATCGCCTTGGAACGGTACAGTAATTTCTTCTTCGCGATCTTTAATAAAATTTGTGCTTCTATTCATTTCTATAAATATATGAAATTAAAAACTAAAGTATATTATTATTTTTTAAAAGGTCAATTTTATTAATGCTCTACCCTTGCTTATGCTGTGGCTACTTAACCAGAGATGAACCCTCTAACGGCGATTATATTATCTGCTCTGTATGCTTCTGGGAGGATGATCCTGTACAAGCAGAAGACCATGATTACGCTGGCGGTGCAAATGTACCTTCACTAAACCAAGCCCGTGAGAACTTTAAAAAGTATGGAGCCAAGGAAAAACGATTTATTAAGGATGTGAGAAAGCCGAGGGATGAGGAGATTCCGAAGGATTAGAGCGCGTACATCAGAAGATTGGGAATAACCAATTAGTTAGGGAAAGTTAAGTAAAAATCATTTTATTTAGAATAGGTTATTGACTGTAAATAAGTAATTTTGCATTATTTCAAAAATCATTAATTCTCAAATATTATGAAAATCAACTCTCCTTATTTTTTAGTTTTATTAGCTATAGTTCTATACTCAGTGAGTATGCTTGTTTATGGGACTTTATCTATCTTCAAAGGTGCAAATGTTGCGGACATCTCTGCTTTTGGCTCTTTACTTAGCGGTATAGGCGCATTCTTTAGTGGATTTGTTGCCATATTTATTTTTTACGGGTGGAAACATCAATATAATAAAACTGTAGAGAAAGAATTAGCTTTGGAGGTTATCCAAAATTTTGTTCGTGCAGATAATTCTTTAGCAAAAGTTAAGGAGGGTTTTTATTTTTTCAAACTTAAATTTGATAAAATATATGAACTTCATGAAAATGATTTTAACAATCTAGATAAAGACTTAAGAGAAATTCTATCAGAATTAAATGCAGCTAATTTTGACCTTGGCACGTACTTTGAATCTTTAAGAAAATACTCTGTTGTAGCGGAAAAGCCATACTATAATGATTACAAAGCTCAAGTTTCAGAGTTGAAAATAAAAATTTTCAACCTTCAAGAATCTCCTATATCTCTACCCTCATTTGTTAGTCATTTGGAGTTATCTCTTGAAGAAATTATTAAAATATTTATTGAGTTAGAAGATAAAAATATAAATACATTATTAAAAGAGCTCAAAGCTATCAACTAAAGTTCTTTACACATATCCCAACATGAAATTATTGTTGATTATATAAGCTGTGCAACCAGATAAAAGAACAAAAATACAGGCGCTAAATATGATGGATATCACTGAGCGCTTGTAGTGATAAATTACTTTTTTAAGAAAAGCTCTCGTTCAGAAGCACGGTGACGCATTAGACCTTTCATAACTTTGCCGCCTCTTCGATTCCGTTGTGGGAATTGGTCAGCAGCCCCTTGCTAATCTTTCGCATTTAACTTTTTCAGCAATTAGGAAGAATTATCAGCTATAAATAACTAATTTTGATAAGAAAGTATCTAAACGGATAACAACATATGTCGGCTTTTTTAATAATTATTGGATTCATCTTAGCTATCTTTGGATTGATTTTTGATCCAAATATATTTCATAAACACATCAGAAACACACAAGAAGGTAAAGCGATGAGCTTTTTATGTATGCTCCCTGGTATGTTTGCTGTCATGCTTGGTTTTTATTTGAGATAAAACTGTTGAAATTTCTTCTTCATTGTTGAATTGAGCCCTTGGGAAAGGACCCAATTCAACTGGGCTCAAGCCTTAGAAGTTATAACGTACACTCACTGTTGCGCTACGTGGTGTGCCCCAGTTCATTGAGTTTGCACCAATCCCTTCGTAATACTTTTCATCAAATATATTATCGACGTTCAATTGAAGTTTAATATTTTTATCGACCTGATAGGCCAGCATTGCACTCGCGAGAACATAGGCGTCCTGATCAATACGAGTGCTACCTGTTCCAGTATAGTATTTACTCTTATAGTTTAAACCTACACCTGCGCTCCACTGGTCTAACTTATACTTCACAAATAAGTTAGACGTAGTTCTAGAGTTTGTAGTATTAACCTTTACACCTTTCGCATCTTTTGCTTCAAAGTTAGCAATCCCGAAGTTGATACCCCAGTTTTCGTTGATTTCGCCATCAGCTTCAAATTCAAAGCCTTTGCTGACAACACCATCTACACCGCGATATGCTTGCTCGGTTGTTCGCACCCCATTACGAATTACGAATTCTCCTGGTATTGCTTCGGCGAAGTTAGTCTGCTCAATGCGGAATATTGATAATGCTGTATTTAAGTGTCCACCAAACCATTCACTTTTAATACCAGTTTCATAGTTATTACCGTAACTTGGATCTAGATATTGATCATTTACGTCTTTACGGCTTTGTGGCTTAAATATCTCTGTATAGCTCGCATACACTGAGTGATCACGCGCGAAATCGTAGATTGCGCCAATATACGGCGTAAACTCATTATTAAATTCGCGATCACCAACACCGTTTTCTGATTTATATTCCCAGTTAGATAAGCGAGCACCAGCAATGATTTTTAATGGATCAAGAATTTGGAATTTACCCGCGACATAAGCTGCTGTTTGCGTCGTTTCATTCAATGCATTTTTGCCATCTAAGACAACAGGTCTGAGAAGTTCTTGTGCCATATCATTGTAATTAAGTGGCCCACCTAAATATTTTTCAACCTCACTTTTCGCATTCGATCCACCAAAAATGTCCTTAGTCTTCTCATTTTTGTTCCAGGAACCACCAATAATGATCTCTTGCGGACGGTTAAAGACTTTGAATGGTGCATTGATGAAAACATCGATATTGTTCTCTTCATTTCGCGCTTCCGAGCCATACACTGAAACGTTATCAGTCTTGCCATCTGCATTTTTTAATGGACTGGTATTTGTCGCTTTATCTACTCTTCCACCTGTATATAACAGCATAGTATCGGTATCTTCTTTGCGGAAGGTATAAGCAATATTGAAATTAACGTCATTGAATAAATTTTGCTTTAAATTAGCAAATACAGCTGATGTATTAACATTCCAGTAAGTCCAAGGTGCAGTTACAGTTAGGCTTCTGGAAAAATTGGTTCGAGTTCCATCGGTATAAAATGCAGGTGTACCACCCCAACGGATACCATCACGATTTAACTCCTGATACGTTGCGCCTAATGACATGCTTGTTTTGTCACTCAAGTCATAATCTACAGCACCGTAAAATACATTTCGTTCTTTCTCATAAAAATCCATAAAAGATTTTTCGTCAGAATGTTTTACATACACACGTCCACGTAATGAACCATCTGCGTTAAGTGGAGCAGAAACATCAGCCGAGCTACTCCATTCATTCCATGAGCCCAACGACGTACTGAGATTACCTGTAAGTTCTTTAGCATTTGCATGTTTGCGGACCATATTTAATGCCATTGCAGGGTTACCAGCCCCTGTCATTAAGCCACTTGATCCTTTAACGACTTCAACACGGTCATAAATATCTAAATCAAGATCTCCCGTACCCAAATTGGTCGTACTTGGCATACCATCTATTAAATAGTAATCGACCTGAAAACCACGTGCGAATACAGATTGGCGTTCATCGGTACGAGATGTTGAGACCCCTGTAATGTTATTCGTTAAATCTTGAAAGGAATTAATATTGCGATCATCTAGATACTCTCGAGTAAAAACCTTAACCGATTGTGGAGTATCACGAAGAGATAAATTTAGTTTTGTTGATGTACTGGTGCTTTTTGCTGTGTAACTTTCAGAACCTTCTGTGACAGCTGGATTTTTCTTTTCTGCTTGTACTTTTATCGTCGCTAATGTTGTTGTTTCCGTTGCCTGTTCCGCATAAACAATAGATGGAGCTGCTAAAGCGATAGAAAGGGCTAAAGGATGAACTTTGAAGGCTTTTCCAAAGGGAGAGTTGTACATAAGAAAATTCCATAATAACTAATATGCTGTACGAGATTCTTCTGCTGCTTTAAATCCTTGTTACACAGCAGCAAAATTTCGGAACAAAAGTTAACATGAATGATAAGCGTTATCAATCACAATTAATAATGATTATTATTTGCTTAGATTAATTAACGAATAAATTAATTAAATACTTTCAAGAAGAGAGCCCTCATCAGAGGGCTTTTACACATATACCGACCTGAATATTGTTGTTGATCGTGTGTGCTGTGCAACTAGGTAAAAAAATAAAAATGCTGGCGCTTAAGATTAATGAAATCACTGAGCGCCTGCAGTGATGTATTACTTTTTTAAGAAAAGCTCTCGCTCATCAGCACGGCGACGGACTAATCCTTTTAGCACCTGCCCACCGCCCTTATTCCAACGTGGGAACTGGTTTGCTGCACCTTTAATATCTCCCTTATTTAGTTTGGCCAATAAAGTTGAATCTTTAAATGCCTGCTCACCGATGTTGTAAGTGAGACTGACCAGTGCATCAAACTGATTTTGATTAATTGAAACTTTCACACTTTGATTCACTGTTTTCTCAAAACGGTTTAAGTCATGCGCAAAATATTCCTTGGCTTGGCCTAATGTACACTTATCTCCTTGCTTAACTCTCACACCATTTGGATATACAGTGGTACCGTAGCCGATCGTCCAGACACCAACACCATCATCATAGGCATCAAGTTTCAAATCTTCAAAACTGATAATCAGATTGATACCCACCTGACTTGTGGTCTTTCCTTTTGAGGGATTTAGACCATCAACTACTTTGCTTAATTCATCCACTTGAGCCTGTGTTAATTTACCACCAGCCAACTTACGTGCTTCATCAAAGAATGGTTTTCTATTCATTTCACTTTCCTATAGGTAATAAAAAACCCACCTTAATAGGCCGGTTATGGGTAATTTTTTTTAGATTTAAGCTAATTAAAGTTTTAAACAAAGATTTCTTACAGTCACTTATCTAGAAACTGTTACGTATACCGTATGGTTCACGACACTAGGTGCTCCCGTATAATCTTTATAAAAAATTTGCAGTGTATTTTGAGCTGTAACTTCAGCAAGGTATTCTCCTTCTGACGGATTTAACATTGGACAGTTAACAATCACTCTATCACCAATAGAAATCGGTTTAAGTGTCCTTGGTGAAGCGGAAAATATGCCATTAGCGTTCGGCTTAAAGGAGAGATTATAAGTTGCAATAATTCCAGTATTATCTGCTAGTACCCATTCCGATCCTAACCATAACCAGTACCGCTGATGTTTTGCACCATAACCATCTAGACATGCCTTTCCACCCGCGCTGATATAATTTGATGCAACACTTTCATTCGCTGGTGAAGAAGCAGAAGTAACACCAAGATTACAATCTATTGGAGCAATAACATTGTTACCTGTGCTGAAATTAATTGCACATAATGGAGAGGTATTTCCTCGATAGATCCCTAAAGCTGGATGCTTGATCCGATTACCTGAAAAATCATCTAAATAATTATGCTGTGCAAATTCAACAGCACTTGGTTTACTCAAAGCAGAGTCATCCAAAGTGGTGTAATCAATATTATTACCTGTTATTGAACCCCCAAGAACACCATACAAACGTAACCAACCAAATGTATTATCTGAGATTTTTACATTTACACAGGATCCATTTGTTACGGTATTAAAAATTTCCGCCTTATTTCTTTCCACGATTAGATTGTCGATCGATACCCAAGAGCGTAGTTCTCCCTGAATAGTATTACCTATAATTGCATAATCATTGGCTCTTACAGTCGAGTCAATCCGATTTAAATCAATCATCAATGGTGGTGTTCCCACCCCACGGTAATTAGATAACAAATAATTATCAACGATATATAAATGATCAACATCTAAAGTTCGTATCGTTCCGTAAATCTTACAACTCTTAATTGTCGTATATTGTGCACAAGAAATGATTGCAGCATATGTGGCAACTGTATGCTTCGAAATGAATCTGGAAAATGTCGTATATAAGCATCCGAACATGGCTCGGAAACCTAATCCAATTCCATCTACATAATCATCTTCTGAAACACAATATCTGCTCTTAGCACCAAAATATACGCCTGAAACAGTATTTGATACTGGTCCGTTTCTATGCAGAAATTTATTATTTTTGCTTAAGATATGAACACAACCAGCAAACGTGACAAGTAATCCATCATGTGGATATCCATCGTAGAATGTACATTGTTCTACCACACAGTTAGACGAACCATAGTTTATACCTAATTGTGTTAATTCATTAAAAGTACATTCTTTCCAGATCATATTGAAACAAGTTTGAAATCGAACACTTAATCTATCTTCCGAACCAACATATGAGAAAGAACAGCGATTAAAGGTCATATTGCAAGAATATTTATTTGCATAATAATTTCCTTGTATATGAAAATTTAAATCATTAATTACAGGCTGTTCATCATTAATAAAATATAATCTAAATGCATATCCCTGGTAAGGAGACTGGTCCAAACCCTTATTAATTGTAATTTGAGAACCATTGATGCTTTCCACTGTAACCAATTGAGAGGTAATTCCTAACTCATTTGGATTGCGCTGGTTTGCAATATACCAACTATCTTTATTATCACAACCATAATAAATTAGTGCACGCGTACCAACCGAAACATCAGTAGTATTTGAAAGATTTAATACCATATCACCTTTACTATAAGTCCCTATGATGTCTTTGTAGCTCATGCTATTAGAACTCAATGGATTAGAACTTAGAAAAATAGCTCCATTACCATAAATATTTACACTATTTTTAGTAAAAACTTCACCACTGAGGTAATAAGTTGCATTCGGATTGCAGTTAATATTAACAGGTTTAGTATTTAGAAGACTTTGCCAAGCTGAACGATCATCATGTATACCATCGCCTATAGCACCAAAATCTTCTGGTGTAGCACAATAATTGTTATTTGTATTATTAATTAAACTCATATCTTACCTCTTCAATTTTTATAAACAAGTACACTTTTAAATTTATGCTCGATTATTTTCATCTAAGAATCTATTTAAATTATATTTTTGATAATCAATTATTCTTAAGTAGAATAAAATAACCTTCTTTCTTTTTAACACTCTATTTCTGTGAAATGAAGTCAATATTCTCCTATAAAATAATAAAAAATCTTGTATGGATAAAAACCGCCCGAAGGCGGCTGTTTATTGATTATCAAATCTAGAAATCTTTTTCTTTCTTCTTTTCCTGTTCTGAACTACCGAAGTAGAAGCCACAGGCTGTTGTCATTGCTCCAGCAATAAAGCCCAGTGCTGTATTGATTAGGTTGCTGTTCTCTCGTGGCATGTCCACAAAAAATAAGGCAATCACCAATACAAACATCAGCCCAACGAGTGCAAAGGCCAAATAAGCCCGAGTCTGTTCACTTGTCATCACAATCCCCTTTTAACCGTTCTTTCGTTTGTTCATATTGCTGCTTACGCAACTGGTGGATTTCATCGGCACGCTGGTTCTCTTTACGCTTGTAATAGAGATTTAAAATGAATGTTGCCACGGCAACTACAACACCAAGTACCGCCATCCAGTCAATTGAAGCCCACCAAGACACTACGCTCACCCCTGCACTTGTGTATGTTGTATAAGTAAATTTGGTTGCTGTTGCGGCTGCATTTGCTGCAGCTTCAACAGCCCCCTGCTTTTCTGTCATGTCTATCTCCAGAATTTTTGACAATAAAAAAGCACCCGATTGGGTGCTTATATAAAAATTAAAGCTGTTAAAGCGCTTGTAAAATTTTACCTCAATTAATAGGCCCTTTTCTTATGATATTGCTCCATAAGTTTTCCAGGTATTTCCGCTAAACACCCACCCAATATTTGCTATAGGATTAGAGTTCTCAACCAGCATTCCAGATGACCAGTTTAAAGTTAATGGGATAGATGTAGAAGAATCCATAATAAACTTGCTTGTGTTGTCTTTAATAAATATACCGTTAACGAAAGATGTTGAATCTGCAATGGTACCATTTGTAATGTAAATTATACTTCCATTTGTTGCTCGGACACCTACCCCAACATTTTGACCAGATTTAGTAATAAGTACATTGTCTAAGTAAACCGCTTGAGAATTATCCACATTTAGTCGCTCATTATAACCATTAGAATTACTAGCTGAAATTGTTAAGTCCTTTAATCGAATTGTAGCCTTACAATTTTTAATCAATAAACGTTTAAAATCAGTTTGTAAAACCACCTTATTATTACTTGCAGGGTTTCCTTGCATGCACACTTCCCCACCTCCTGTTATGGTATTTATGACACTTACAACCAAGTCAAAGTTATATATGCCATCTGCAAGTTGCAGTGTCAGCTTATGATTAACGTGATAATTATCTAAATAAGTACTAATAAATTTTCTAAGCTCCTCAATATTAGAGATATTTACAATTAAATTTTTTTGAGTTGAATCATCAAATGCAAAACGTATAGGTCTCGTATAAGTAAAGTTAGGTACAAAATAAGCCTCACTACGACGCACAGAACCATCAGTAATGTGGAGGTTTTCTGTTCCAAAATTTGGCGAGGTAATTCCTATCTTGTAAGTGTAGTAACGCACACCATCTATATGAAAACCGCTAAGAGTTGCATCCCGTCCCGTTACGAACTCCATTAAATACAAAGTAGGAGTTGTTGGATCTTTAGAGCCGCATCGCTGTGAATAAAAACCGTTAATACTTAAACCTCGAAATGAAGTAAATTCAGCAAGCTTTTCTACATCTTCAGCACCACAGGCAATCATACTGCATCCACGAGCATTAATTTTATAAGCTAGAGGTGTGTGATCAGTTGCACAAGCAATTAAAGCGCAATAACAAGCTATGCTAATATCGTAACTACATACTGTTTGATTTCGTATATAACAAGATTTTAAATTAATTGAGGTTGTAATATTTCCCGCTGTGGGCCTAATTACTATACCTCTCTGTCCTCCATTTACAGACAGCATAGTAATATCTGCAATAAAGGTTTGTATGTATACACCGTCGATTAAGGGCCTTTCTATAGTTAATGAGTTTATTTTTAATTGTGGGGTGTACACAGTACTAAGTGTATTTATTCCATAATCTGCAAGATTATTACAATTGAATACACCATTTTCAATTCTAAATCTATAGACAGAATCACTAAAATATAAAATTGAACTCATAGGGATTGTCGCTTTTATCTCAGTATTAGGTGTTTCAAAATCTAAATATATATTTGACTGACTTATAGAAAATGCAGAGTTATTAATATCAATAGACCCAGCAACATAAGGATTATCTCCTTTAGTAAACAATATTCTTTTTACTACATTGTTTTTGCAATACTCAATAACTTTCCTTATTGCAAAGGCATCATCATCAACACCATTTCTTTTGGCACCAGCCCACTCTGGTTTTACACCTATTTCTAGAGAAACCCTTACCCATCCGTTAAAAGTTACCACGCCATCATTTACATTAGCCTTAGTGTTATTATATTCAAACCAGCCTCCTTGCAACCCTTTGACAAAAAGCCTTTGCCCCTGCCTTGGAGTATTAATTTCAATAAGCTCCTGTAAGTTTTGAATTCCATCATTAATTTCTTTCTGATTTTTATCACCATCAATAACATCTGTAGCATTTACTGTAGCCATTTTTATACCTTTATAAGTTTTATTTAATAAGAGAACCTTTATGTAAACAAGGTGGTTCTCTTATTTTTTAACACTAGAAAGTTGTGAAAAAAAGCACCCTTTTGGGTGCTTAAATAAGAATTAAAGCTGTTAGAGCGTTTGCAAGATTTGCCCTCCGTTAATCACTTCTAATGTCTGTAATGGGATACCAGTAATGGCTGGCCCACCTGGTCCTGGCTCACCTTCAAGTGTTCCATGGTAGTTCCAGTTCCATGTACCGGTATTAATGGATTTAGTACCACGTTGGCCCCAACCACCACCATTACCAGATAAAGGTGATGAATAATCACTATCCAGCTTTTGATAACCTCTGCCCGGAATATCTCTCTGGGCATCGGAAATCTTATTGGTCTGGTAGTTATTATTAAAATACCCTCTGAATTGCGGTACTTCACTAGATGTTGGGACAAAGCTCAGTGCCATACCAAAAGGTGCACCACCTCCACCACATGTACCCTGCATTGCATAGCTATATCGTGTACTACGTCCACTTGGCGTGGCACCACCACCTGAGCCGCCACGCGCAACAATACCGCCATCGATGATCAGGTTTACTTTGCTGTGACGCACCAATAAGCCTGGTGCACCGATACTGCCGTCACGTCGGGTTTTCGTGAATGCATTCTCATAGTCATTCCCGTCATAAAAAGCTGCATGAGCAATACCACCATCACTACCACGCCCCACAATTGCTCCTTTAATAGTGAGGTTTACCACCAGATCTGGTGGAAACTCTCCAGTATCAATGGCAGAGATTTCTGGCAGTTCTGGCACCACATATTTAATAGAAGCGAAATCCCGACTATGTTTATAAATAAGCTCTGTGTACGGTCGAAAAGCACTTGAACTGCACACCAGTACACCAGGCTCAACCACAAAGTTAATGACTCCAGAGACTGGCAACTCGCCACGCTGCATCTGATATAACCGTACCAGATTGATATCCAACTGGTCGTAACGGATATAGATTGGCGTGTCGTCAATCGGGGTATCGGTAAAGTCCTTGTCATTCTGGTAATAGCGTTCATCGTAGTTGATGGCGGTGATTTTATTGCTCGTCTTGCCTACAGGTTCCTTCTTGGCCACCAGATAAGGCAATGACCCCTTGGTATCATCATTCACCACAATATAAGTCGTGTTAATGTAATCCTCTGGATTGAGCTTGAGTGGACTATTCGGTAAACGTCCCAACACGACTTTGTTTGAAGCCGCGCCTGCAGTCACAGGAATCAGATCCACACTGCCATCACTCATCTGCAGATAAATCACATAGCTTTTGCCTACAATGAATTCCATATCATGACTCAAGGTCAGGATCAGCCCTTCTTGCTGCAACACATCCCCGCTCCGGTGAACACCATTACGATAATCTGCTACTGCAATACGATCTCTCAAAACAAGTAGTTCAGATTCAGATGCCGCATCAAAGGTAATCGATCGACGTTGAAAACGCATCTTGTTCCAGAGCCGGTACGCATTAAAGTGAGCTTGCCACTTGTTACGTACACCGACCGATTTCACCACTTTAGGATTCTTGGCGCTCTTGTCTGGCAGATAGATATTGATACGGCTATCGTCAGCAGGATCTGTATATTCATAGATTAAGCCGTCATAGTCATCCATCACACCGAAACTCAGATCCCGTTGATAGGTTTCTGGATAAATATTCCTGAAGTTAAACAACAGTACAGAGTTATCCGTAGGTCGCTCAAAATACAGCTTGAGTTTGTTGTTCTGGCGATATGCTGTACAACCCACTGCATCACAAACGTTGGTTACCAGTTCTTCAAAAGACAGGTTGGTATCATCAATGGTTGCACAGAACTCGGCAGCCAGCGGTGTACCGAAGTAATCCACTATCTCAAAGTAAGTCCGATAGATATTTTCGAGATCCAGCTCATCAATAGTACGACGACCTATCTTTTCATCCAGTGCCATTGAGACCAGTGCATCGGCAAAACTTGAAGTCGGAAAGACTTCTTTGGTCATTTCGCCATTCTGGTAAAAAGGCAACATCCGCTGCAGATCAAAGTTGATCTTGCGGGTCTTGACCGAGAGTGCTCCAGTCGTTGCATAGGTTCGAGCACGAAAAACAGTTTCACTGTGGTACCGCGTGCTTTGTAATGGAAACGCTCCGTAAAGTGCTTGCCACTTCACCTCATCCACGACACTAGGCGCATTGATTGCGCCAGTCACCCGACGTGCACGGACACTGCAACGCCCCTGAAAAGTGGTCATATCCAGTGTGACACCCACTGTCTGGCGTGACTTTGAAGATCCTTTCATGGTAATGCGCTGGAACATTGGATTACCCAATGGCTCACCATTAACATTGATCGGTGTCACTTCCACTTCAAGCTCAACATCCAATGCACCTTGAATGTTGCCGTTGAAAATAGCGTAGAGTCCATTGGTCGCAACAAAGTTACAGAGCACCCGGTTACGCTCAACATTGTCCAGAACAAAAGGCCCGATCCATTTCTCGCCTATCGATGCAAGTCGTGGTGATAGCTCAGCTGTTTTCTGGGTTTCCAGCTCTTTCAGGATCCACCAGCCTGGATTGACTGCGGCTGGATTGGATAAGGTCATCCGGTCATTTGCGACAGACAAAACACTGTAGACCCCATCCAGATGATAAAACTGGTTATTGAACCAGAAACCGCTATTGGTGATTTCTACCCGATCATTACTGACAAACTTGGTGGTTAAATCCGTAAGATTAGATGCAGATCTTAAAATCTCATTCGGATAACCAAATCTTAGATGGTTGTTACCTTCTAGTACCTGAGTATCTGCAGAGCGCAGGATCTGGCCATTGACCGAGTTTTGTTGCTGTATAGATAAAGGTAGTGTCGTAATCTCACTGCCTAAAAAGAAATACGGATTGCCAGTAACAATATCGACATCAGGGCTATAGACCTCAATCGATGCACCGGCAATATCAACAATATTGGTTTCACCGTCATATGCGCCTTTAATGTGATAATGGCCACGGCCAATACAGCCGACAATGTGCTCAACTTCGACATTGTTCTCATACACCTTATAAGGCACTGCAATCAGATCAGGTGTATCGTTTGCAGCACCAAACAGATCCACAACACGGCCATTGACCCGCATCTTGTTTTCACGGCTAGAAAGCTCGTTGTTAGCCGATGAAGATTGATTGTTATTCTGGTTGGTCTGTGCGATCGACGGCGTTGGCATCAGTAGTGCTACGGCAAGGCCAACGACTAATGAAACGACTGCAGCAACCAATGCGGGGATCCCTTTCGGATTCTCAATCACAATGAATGTGCCAGGAAGAAAATCGAGCTGCTTCAAGTCATGGGCATTTTTCGGTGTGACCTCATTGGCCATCGAAATTTCAGCATGCTCCATATCACTCGGATTGTGAAAGATACGCAGGTGCTCAGGCATATACTCATATTTTGCTGTGAGCCATTGCCCTAAGGTTGAAGCGCGTTCTACCACCTTCTTTTCAGATAAAGGATCCTGTTTATAAATAATCTTAATCATAGTAACTGACCCGATTAAACCCCATTGCCATTATGACTTGTTCAGATAAATAAGACACACCGCTTTCCATCAGGTGCAAAACCTTACCCCCACGAAAAAGCCCCACATGCGGGGGCTTGTTTCTGAGTCTGGGGTGGAAAGCGACTATGCAGCCCTCCTTGGGCATGGGCAGCGGATTAAGCAATTTCAATCGTGAGGGTAAAAAAGTGATTTCCCCCTTAGGTTGCATAAACAGTTCCAGTGCTTCACCACGATCTATGCCGTACAGATCCAATGCTGCTTCATGGGCAAAGTGGACACAGTTATAACGTTCCTGATCGTATTGCCGATCAAGTAAATGATCATGACCTTTCATAATGCCCCCTTGAGACCGGTGAAGCGATCCAGCGAAAAGATGTCGCCAGTTTTGGCGGTATTCAGTCGCGGTGACTCAGCTTTGAAAGTGACTGCCTTGTGGTCCATGGCCACGCCTGAGAGTTGCAGGTCAAGCAGGAAGTACATCGGTGTATTGAGATTATCTGAGCTATAAAGCCGGTAATTTACTGTTGGCTTAATATCTGGATACTGTCCTTCCATCACCCGCTCAAACTCATCCGGCAGCACATCGCCCAAGCCTGATATTGAAATCGTTAAGGATTGGTCCAGATCACCCAACATGCCTGATCGCTGGATCTCGGCAGGCAGGTATTCATAGAACAGCTGGCTGTCATTCTCCTTGTGCCGGACATAAACGCCTTGATCATCATTACGGACCACCCGATAGGTATTGATGAATGATGGATGTGTCAGCTCGATACACTCCAGCTGATAAATATCGACCGTACGATTGAGAAAGAACTTTGCATATTCCTGATCCATCACACCACCCAATCATTGATAAGCGCCTGATCAGCAGCCAAGTCCTTCTGATTCTGTACAACCTCAAGCTGCGCATTTACCCGGTACAGGTTGCCGTTGACCTCAATTGTTTTGAAAGTACCTGGCATAAAGTTACACAGATATTGCTGACGTGTACCCTGATCGATCACCAGATCCGCATGGAAGGATGCAGGTTGGCTTTGATAAACCCGCCAGAAGGCCATCATCTTATTAAAGTCGGTTTTATTTAAGCTCCAGTTCACATCGACTATGTGGCTATTACGCTTTACATCGATGTAGTAGCGGCCACGTCCACCATCGAATTGCTGGCGTTTCACATCATCACCTGGTGTCACTGCGTAGCCGCTCGTTTGAGGATTAAGTTTTAACTTGTACATAACTTTCCTTCAGGTAATAAAAAAGCGCCTATAGGCGCTTCACATAAATTTTAGTAAAAGATTAATTCACATCATCATCAAGAAAAAACTGGAACGGTAAAGTTACCTTAAACGAATAATAGATTCCATTAAACTCATAAGGTTTTAACTTAGCGATCTTGACTGCTGCTATCGCTTTTTCATCTAGTTTTGGCAATCCAGTACTTTGTTTTACATTAACTTTAGTAATGATCCCCTCTTTATCAGCCTCAACATTCAATAATAATGTTCTATTCTTTCCCTCTAATTCGGCTTGTGTAAAAATGACATTAGGCTTTTTTTCCCACCTCACTACTTGTATATCTGCTGACCTTAATTTAGCTAATGGATGAGCTTCATTTCCGCTATGATTTCTTTCCAACCATGAACTCTCATCAGTGGACTTAAGGCTCTTACTTGACTCACCATTTCCAACGACTGGTTCTAAACAGTAAACATTACCCGCTAAAAAAGTCCCGAAAAACCCAAAAATGATCGAAAATTTTTTTATATTCATACTAAATGAGTCCTAAATTTATTTTTAAAATTAGCTAAAAGAACATACCTTAATTTTGGCATTCAAGAGTATTCATATCGACAACTATTCTCATATTTTCATTAACAAAATTAAAAGTTTGTGTAATTTCCATGCCTCCATTCTTCTTAATTGCAACACTATGAGCAAAAAATCCCTTGCACTGTTCGTCCAATAAAGCTTGTTTCAGCAACGATCTACTATCAACAGTCAATTTACCTTTATATCGTTTACTATCAATCTCATGCCTTATAAAAAAATGATTACGACCAAAATCAACGGACTCAAACAAATATCCTTCGGAAATCTTTTTTGGCAATGAACCATAGTAATTATTGATTGCTTTCAGATAGATAGGATCTGTCTGATAGTCCTTTAATGGATTAAAGCGATATTTTGCATCAATTACTTTTTCTTGGAATAAATACTGATCCAGAGTATCTGTCATAGGAGTTGTCTGGTTTACTACACTATTATTTGAGATTGAACTACAACCTGTAAGAGTCAGTAGCCCTCCTAAAAAGAAATATATTTTTTTCATTATGTTCTGATTTTCCCATTATTTTACATAAGGATATATATTTTCAAAAATAAAAACCACCCCGAAAGGTGGCTTTTACTGATTAGCGATTACGCCGTGCAGTCGTGTTGGTCGAAATGGCTCGACTGATCGGCGAGTTAGGTTCCTTGATTTGATCACTCACAATTTTCGGTACCTCGCGTGGAAGCGTCCTATCCAATTCATCTTTTACAATCAATCGAACAGTATTTTCATCCAGTTGCTCTGCTTCGACCGCTACACCTTTCATCTGGTTCACCACTTCAATTTTAAAGTTGATCGTAGGTGCAGTTGGTTGAACTGAAGCCAAAGCCTCAGCCTGTGGCCGTGCAGATCTGCCCAGAGTGAAGTCATAAACATCCTCAAGATTAGACCGATCCTGAACCAGACCATTTGGCGAGAAATACACTTTGCCATCGTGGTACAGATCCGAACCGGTAGAGATTTTTGAAGACTCTATAGCTTGGTTAGCTTTATAGATAATCTGATCATCTCGTGATTGATTGAAAATGTTTGATTTCTTCTGGCTTTCCATAAAGGCGTTAGAGCTCATCATTGCACGGCGCATCATATTGTCAGCTGAGGCATTGTTATTGAGGAATGCATCAGGGTTCGAACTCTTACGCATACTCTCAACTAAATTGACACCGCCCCAACGTTTAATATCATCCTGTGACCATACGATCTCGCCTTTATGGACAGATCCGGCAACCTCGTATTTACCGCCTTTACCGGTATAAGCACCCTCAGCAAAGCCTTGGTCCTTGATTGCACGAATATTGCTGATAATGCTTGCACCTTGAGCAATCGCACCTGCAATTAATGGAAGGTTTTGAGGGAAACCAACCTTGGCAGCCTGTGCAATGTTTTGCTGAATCGCGATACCCGCTGCTGCAATTGCATAGGCCTTATCAGCAGCAAACATGATCTTGTAGGCTTTGGATTGTTCTCCGAACATTGAGCCGAACATCGATGTTACTGAACCAATCATTTGCCCACCGAGAGCAGTTTGAGCATTCAATCTATCTTGTTGGTACTTGTCTTCAATCGCCTGAGCATTCTGGGAATACTCATCGTAGATGATATTTCGTTGCTCAAGAGCCGCCTGCATGATCGCTGTTTTCTGATCCTCAAAATCTTGCTGTGATAAAAGACCAGCTTGTAGTTTGGAATTGATATCCTCAATACCATTCTGCTCGTTGTAATCAACCGCTGCTGACTTGCTATCAAACAGATCCTGAGATGTGCCAAGGCGGCTAAAACGATCCTGATCCTGTCTATAGAAATCTCCATAGCCATTCATGTCGGCCTGAATACCGCTCCAGTTCTGAACAGCGCCTGTAATCTTGTCACGCATCTCCTTTTCCTGATTGGCTTTGGAGAACGTAATCTGTTTTTGGCGCTCTTCTACAGTAAGTTTGATATTCTTTAAAATTTCCTCCCGTTCTAATCGATACCGTTCCTGCATAGCTTCGGTTTCAGACAATAAGGCTAATTTAGCCTGGAACAAGCGCTGTTCTTGTGCCAGTTGCATCAACCCCAGCTCTTGCTGATATTGTTGCTCCAGCAATTCAACCGCCTGTTTCTGTTCAGCCTTGCTGAGTTCAATATCATGGGCAGCATTGAACTTTTTACGGGTAAAGCTTTCATCAAGCAACTCAGCTTCAGTTTTTTGGAACTCCTTGTAATCATCCAGTTTGGTTCGTAAAGCCTGTTGAGCGATTGCAATATCAATATCAGCCCGAGCTTTAAGTTCAGCAACAATCTCCGCTTTACGTTCAGGACTAAAATTGGCTTTATCAACCTCCTCTAATTTTTGAGCCAGATCATTTCGAATCCTGGTTTGCTGATCAGCAACTTCATTCTCAAGCTGAACCCTTAAACGTGCCTGCTCTTCGGCTATTTTCGTGCCATCTTGAAGCATCTTAGAAAAATCTTTTGATGAAATATCACCAGCTGAATATCCATTGATGCCTGCCATATAGCCCTGAAAGTCTTTCCAGTATTGATTGTTATATTTACCAATACCTTTACCTTTCTGAACGTTGCCCTCACCAGCATGGTAAGCACGTACAGCCTTTTCCAAATCGCCTTTAAACAGTTTGAGTAGGTAAGACATATACTTACCCGCACCTTCAGCAGATTGGGCCAGATCAGTTCGATCTTTAACACCGTATTGCTTAGCCGTACCAGATAAGAACTGGAAACCACCTGTTGCACCAGTGTCTTTGTTATATGCTTTGGCATTCCCTCTGGATTCGATCATGTGAATCGCAGATAGTGTTCCCGCTGGCAGACTGTATTTAGATTCGATATTAGAGAAACCAAACTTTGCGGCATTGGCCTGAACCTTGGCATTTACAGAGAGAATCTTCTGTTGCTTAGATAATTCGTCTGTCGTTTCCTTGAGTGCTTTATTTTTGGCCTCAATAACCTCGGTATTTTTCTCCTCAATAGCTTGAAATCTCAACGCTGCCTGATACATCTCAGTGGTAATCTGCACACCATTTTTTCGCGCCCAGTTTGCCAGTTCTAACAATGCCTTTACTTGAGCTGGAGTGTAGTTCTTGACAAGTAATCTTTGTGATAATTGGGCATCAAAATCACGATCAAATAATGAATCTGCATATTTCTTTTGAGCATCTTTTGCAGCCAAAGCAGCCTTTTCATTTTCAGTTAACGACTTGGTATTTTTATCAAGACCAACGATCGCATTTTCAGCTTTATTACCTGCAAGTGTTACCTCTATCCCAAATAAACTGTATGTTTTTTTGGTCTTGTTGGCAGTTTCAGCGACCACATCATAGGCGCTTACTTGTTTGAGCAAGGCATCCCTGAGATCTGAAGGGATTCTCTGACTCTTAAGTTGCTCTATCGCTTCAGTATATGAAATGGTACCAAGTCGAGCCTTATTTGAAATATCGGTAACTTTGACATTACCCACGGCATAGTTTTGAATGGCAATTAAAGCTGATGCGACCGCCTGCTCCTGTTTGAGCATTCGTAGCCGCAGTTACAGCAGCTTGTGCCTGAGCATATCGTGCTGCAGCTGCAGTAGCTCCATATTTAGCCTGAGCTTCAGCATTAGTCGCCTGAACATTGGCAAGATGCGCTTTTGCCGCATTAAGCGTTGCTGTTGCTTCTGTAACCTCAGCCTGAGCATTGACAATAGATGCCTGGCGACTACGGATCGTTGAGATAATCCCCGTATCTGTGGCAACAGTTTTAGCAATAATTCTCTTGGTTAAATAAGCAAGACCACCAGCCATAGCAGCATTCATCACTAAATCAATATTATCGGCTAGCAGTCCCAAGCCTGCTGCTGCAGTATTGGTTGCACCCGTACTCTGATTGATTTCACCAAGTAACTTTGTCACGGCGTTTGACAATGTGGTCACACCATCTGCCAGACTATTCTCCATAGCATCCGCTAATTCTTGATTTGAGTCTCTGGTGGCTTTTAATGTCTTAATCAGATCTTCTAAAGAGATTTTACCAGTCGCACCCAGCTCTCGAATTTGAACCTCAGTCTTGCCTGTGGTTTTAGCCATGTCTGCAATAATGTTATCGGCAGCGGTAACAATCGAGATCCATGCATCAGCATCAATCTTGCCTTTGGCCATAGATTTAGAAAATGCATCGATTGCAGATTGCGCCTGATCCGCACGTGCCGCATTTGCCGTAAATGAAAAGGAAAGTGAGTCAGAAATGTCCAAGGTATCGTTCGTGGCGTAACCTAAGGCTTTCATTCCACCAGCCAAGCCTAAATAGACCTCCTGAGCCTCTCCTAAGGCACGGTAAGTACTTTTTGTAGATGCATATAAACGCCCCTGAACAAGATCAAACTCAGCAGCACTTTCTGTTGCATTACGAATACGTGCAGCCATCTGAGTTGCACCATCAGCTCTGGCAATTGCCTCATTTACAGTAACCAGCCCCACCATAAAACCAGCCAAGGCTTTAATCGATGTCCCATAGGAGTGAATCGACTTTTCCTGCTTATCTAGTTCCTGCGATGTATTTTTAATTTCTTGTGTAAACTTTTGATTCTGCTGAGTCGCCTGCTTGGTGACTTCAACCGTCTTTTGCACGGATGAGTTGGCATTATTTACCGTGGTATTAAAGTTCTGGACAATGTTATTGATTACAGAAAACTGCTTGCCCATATCTTTTGTAGATTGTGATGCTGAATCGCCACGCTCAGTAATTCTAGACATTTCATCAGCCAAAGCTCTGGCATTGCGTTCAGCATTTTGGGAGTCAATTACGATGACTAAGCGGGATTCTTGTGTCATGGTTACTTTCCTTTAGGCAATAAAAAACCCGCTTTCGCGGGTTTATTTGAATAAATTTTAAGACAAAATAAAGCTGTTTAAACTCTACTTAACCATATTTAATTGCTTTAGATTTTAATATTTTAGGAAAAGTGTTTTGGCGAGATGGAAAACTTTAAAGGTTAGCTCTTTCGATAATAAAAAGCCCCGAAAGGCTTTTCCAACTAATTAAAAAGATTCACCCAATTAGTAGTTAAAAGTTGATCTTCTTTTTCTTCAACTACGCCAGATGTAATCAATTTCATATTCTCAGCGATCAAAATCAGTTCTATTGTGGAGTCATTAAATTTAAAAATGAACTTAAACTTATCACTTCCTAAGTCGTATGCAATACATTCAGTAATATAAAACTGTCCACTACTCAAATCATTTGTAATACTAAACTTTTCAATTGAAGCATTTTCAAAGACTACTAATGCTTTTTCTAGCGAATATTTATCTGATTCAAAATCAGAAAAAAGATGAGCATAAAGAAGTACATTTAAAGAAAAGTTCTTTGGATCAGAATCTAATAAGAAACCATAAAGTCTAGCATCGTGTAGTCTAAATAAGGAATCAAATTTATTAATCATGGCGCTACTCCACATCCACCAAAATTATGTCCTTTCAAGAAACAGCGGCCATCTGGAAGTTGATGATTAACATCATAGTGCCAATGAACAGGGCTACCAGTTTTAGCCATACACCCATGAGAACCAACATTTATATCTGGATCTCTACCATGTCTCTCAAAATGAGTTACTTTATTGAACTTCACGCCTGCTGGTGGATCACACTCTTTTTTACAGCTTGGATTTGTATTTTGATCACATTTTTCTGAGGCATTATTCTCCAACTCCTGAACAACCAATTCTGCTTGAGCTACATCATTAAGAATATTCTGAGCTGCTAAATTAGTTGCTACCTGAGCATCTAAACTTCCTGCATCGGCATTAGAGATAACTTGTTCTGCTACAGCTTCAAGTGGAAGCGTTTTTTCTTTGGGTGCATTTATATCTACCAGAGTGCCTGTAATATAGACTTTATGCTCTTTGCGATAACCTTCTGGATAAGTTATGCAATAACCATATGCATCAGAATAATTTGGGGCTTCTTTAATATCTTCTACACGTACAAAATGTGCTGGTTTATCATAATAAAACTGTCCTATAATCGATGCCCATTTTTTGCATGATTCAGAAGCTGAATATGCATATGTTTGAGCATATTCATTAGTTGCCACTTTCCATAAATACTTGCCTTCAGGAGGCTCTCCAACTTTTGGTTTAGGTTTATACCTAATCTGATTGTTCGCAGGATCCATTACCCAATCAACAGCACCAAGCAATTGGTCTACAGCAATAGTCAAAGCAATGCCTGCTGCTCCACCTCTTAACACTTCTGCTACCTGCTTAGCATTTGGTGTTATTAAAGCAGCAGAAATCTTTGTATCTTTTGCGGCATCAATTAATGTAGAAGCACCCATTACTGTTGATTTGGTAACATTCCAGCCCTGTAATGGAGCTACAGCTCTCATCGTCTGTGGAGAAGTTGCCAATCTGTAATTTGCTAAAGCTGGAGTTGCTTCTGCTTTCTGTAATGTATTTACCTGCACATTAAATTGAGCTGCGTCGCTTTGATTACTATCACCACACCCCGTTAAACCCAACAGCATTGCAAATAAAAGTATTCTTTTCATTTATTCCCCCTTATTTTCAATTAGTTTATTTTACTTTTTAGTGAAAAACTATAAATTTCTACGACTAAAAAACCCGCACACAGCGGGTTCATCCATATTAAATAATCTTGAGCGGAATACTCTAATTCTCTGATAATTGCTTTATAAATCGTGTAGCCTCTTCTTCATTCATCGTGATTACCTGGTAAGAACCATGGCCACTTGCAGAAGGCACAGTATCAATCGTAATTCTTACCATTCCGTCAGGTGATGTAAACGTAGAGACAGCAACAATATGTGCTGGATTAATAAAGTTTTCAGAATCTATTTTGATTAGCATGATTATCAATCCTTTTTATTTATAATTTTTATATCAAATCAACTGTAACTCTTGTTAATTCCGTTGTAATTCAATTGTTTCAATGATGATAGGAATGTAGCTAAAGTTTTCTTACATTGAAATATAAGTACTAAAAAACCACCCGAAGGTGGCATGCAATCAAAGAGGATTGATAAAATAAAAATACAAAATAAGAACTACCAGCAAAATACAGGCTAGAGTTAGATAGAACCCAATCGTATTAAAGCTTTTTAAGAATTTAACAATATCCATATTTTTCAACCCCTTAAAACTTACGTGAATTATCACATATTTTAGCGAAAATAGTGATTCAAATCACGATAAAAGCATCATTTAGCCCGACCACTGTCACTTTTGGCCTTCACCTTTTTATAGGCTTCTTCCAGAAAAAGATCGTCCAAAGCAAAGATGCAATCATTAAAGATATGTGAACCAACAGGCACATCATTATGTTCAACATAAACATTGATGGCCTGCTGGTCTATTGAGAGTGGCATACCCTGCTCATATCGTCTGGATCTGCAAATCGTGCTGAAGGCAAGTAGAATTGATTCAGCTGCATAGGATGATTCTGGTGGCTCAGGAATATGTCCACCTAAGAACTTGATTTGTTCGATTTCATGCGGCGTTTTCGACGCATAGTTTTTTTGGTACTTGTAGAGCTCAATGACTTTCCCAGGATAACGGCCTTATCCTTATCGGCATTTTCCTGAATCTTCTGAGCTTCCGTTTTAATGAATAACCAGATGGCCACACCGATGTCACCAAGGTTAAATAACTTGGAAGCATTCTCAGCTGTATAAGGCATATCAGTCTCAACCGTTTTACCGTTGACCACCTCAGCGAAGAATACACCCTTCCAGTCTTCAATCAGATGCGCAGCACAGGCATCCATTAATAACTCATGATAAAGCTTGTCAGCTGGATCTATGGCCATAACGTCATAGCCTTTGGACGTGATCTGATTCCCAGCACGTTCGATCGCAACCTGAAAAGGTTTATAGGCAATGCCACGGATCTTGAATTCGGCCTGAACCTCTCCTTCAGCATTTTTGAACTGGCACCATTTAGATACCTCTGAACTTTGTACAATACCGACTTTTAACGCCATAACGACCTCTATAATTTAAGCAATAAAAAAAGCCCATGACACTGCACAGGCTTGGTTTTAATTAGATGAATACTTGTGTACGCGCTTATTACAACAACGCACGTACAATGGTTGGGCTGGTACGCACTTGGGCAAAGTTGATGTCTACCGTGATGATGTCATCACCACCGCCGTCTGGATGATTGGCTTCCATGACTTCCAGCTGCGGGAAGTTCAGAGAGTACTTGCTGCCTTTGTTATCCGTAATATCGAACCCTAAAGTGAACACATCACGGGTTTTGATTGCATCAATCCATGCAGCAGATGTCGCCGAGAACATGAAATTACCGTTTACACCGATATCCATCATTTTCTCTAAGTAGAACTCTGGCGTGTATTTACCAGATCCAATACAACGGATTGCTTCGAGGTTGTTATTAAAGTTAATAGTGAGTGTCTGTAGACAAGCTTTACCCTGAATCGACTGACCGTTGATCAGTAACTTTTCAACGTTTGGCATACTGACCACTGGACGGCTTGAAGCGGGTACTGGATTGGTCACTGGATTCACTTGCTGATGGGTAAAGGAACTACCCACCAGACCAAAGTTACCTGTGATCTTTCCTGTAGTCTGAATCGCAATTTCTCCAGTATTGACCTGCACACCGCGATAGATAAAGACCTGGCCAATATCCTCAAAAACCTTAACCAAGGTCAGGGATTTACGGATACCACCGCCAAAGCTTAACGAATTGGCAGCCCAGTTATTAAAGGCCAGCACACTCAGGAATAAGTCAAAGGTCCCAAGTGATAATTCAAATTCCAGCTGGCCAGTGACTTCTGCTTCAGTTACCGAAGCACCCTGACGGAAACGTGAATCCACCACTTCATTGCTTTGTTCGGTAGATACGTTTTCTGATAATCCATCGGTTACACGGCGAACGGTGTACCAGACCGGATTTGCTGGAGTGGTACCGAGCACTGCCTCTTCACAAGCATATAACCTGATTTTTGCGCCTGAACTCATTTATTGCTCTCCAAAATTTAGGCATTAAAAAACCCGCTGATTAAGCGGGTTGTTAAGATTGTTGTTCATTAATCTCTGGAGGATCTATACCGTCCATAGCTGCTGCCACTGCCTGAGCCAGATTAGTTGGCTGAAACTCGACAGGCGTTTCAGAAATGGCATCATCCATTTCATTGAGTAACTGCTCTTCCGAGATTGGCTCTTCATGTAAGCGGATATCGATCCAGCGGCCAGCAGGAATATCGAGAGGATTGTCCAGATCAGCTACAACAGCAGCAATTTCAAAATCGAACTTGCGTTTGTAAGTTTTAATTGAGATATCGCCGTTCTCAAGTGTTTCATAGAGTACAGCAACAACTGTATTACCATTGGCATCTTTTGGAATTTCGATATACCAGCCTTCCTGTGCAAACCCTAAAGATCCTTTAAGCAGATAGTCACCAGTCCCTAATCGTTCAAATGTGATTGGCTGTTCCTTTGCTTCATCATTTAGTTCAATTGCATTAGCAAAGAGCTTAACGATCGGAGAGGTTTCTTTAATAAAACCATTTACATCTGTCGTTGTATTTGCAGTGGTTCTTAACTCAGAAACACTGTGAACCTGTGGGGTAGCTGTTACATCATTAGTGATAACGTGAAATAACTTTGACTGATTAAATCCGAAATACAATCTACTTAATCGATTGCCCTGACGAACACTCATTGCAGCTCCATAAGCCACAGTAGCTAAGCCTCCTTTACTATAAGTAGCCCCGCTTTTGGCTTCGCCTTCCGTAACATCAAGTGTATTACTACCACCAGGCAACGTAGGTGTAGTAATGAAAAGCCCCAAAGCTCCAACCTCGACTACATTACCCACCTCTAACCCAACTGATCGGGTTGCTGCATTTCCCGCTCCTTGTACTTGAGTCCAGTCAGGCGTCAGATTCGGAATACCAGAGGCAAATGGCAACATAAACTGCTGTTTACCTTGTGCTGCATTATAAGGATATGGTCGATGCTCCCAATTAAACTTAAAAACAAGATTGGCCATTATGCTGTCACTCCATCAATTACCTGAAACGTCAAAGTTTCAGAATGTTGAGTCACGCCACTAACTACAGCTTTAAGATCCATCTGGACCAGTCCCAATGGCCATGCTGCTGTGCTGGTACCTGACTTCACGTTCAGCCAACCTTTCTGATTGGTCTGATTTAAGGCGGCACAAGTTAAAGTTGCAACGGCAGCACCGTCACTCAAAGCTTTTACTTGTGAAGTAAATGCATAACCAGTCAGGTTAATTGCACGGCGCACATCATTAGGTGGAAATTGCAGACTTTCGTCCATATCGACAAGCTGCAGATTCAGGTTAAAGGTGTCACCGCGCTTAAAAACAAAATTGCTCATAAGTGATTCCTATAGACATAAAAAAACCACCGATGAGGTGGTAGTAGATTAGAAAAAACTGTCTCAAGAGACAGCTCTTCTTAAAGGTAATTTTGACTTAAATTAAATAGGACTAACATGATCTTCATCAGTATCATCTATTTTAATCGCTTCATTTTCTACACTTTTAATAAAACGTATAACGCTACTTTGTTTACCACCCTCAATCAAACTAAATATGCCAATCATAAAAAATAGAAAAGGAGAAACAATAAACTCAACCGCTATCACGAAGTTTTGAGCATGATAATATTTCAATATATAATCTTTGTAATCTCCAAAAAAAATAAAAGGAGTAACTGCCAAGCTAACAAAAAAGATATAAGAAATGAAAAAATATAATCTCTGCCTTTTTGGAGCCTTAGGCTCTAAACGACTAACTCTTCCCATTGAATCATACTTCAATAGGATTCTATGCTTATAAATTAGATAGTTACTAACAAACCTATCAGCATCTTTAAAGCTAATAAAAAATAAAGATTCATCAAAATTAATATTTGCATTATTAAACAACTTTTTTGAAAATCTATCTTTAGTTAGTCTTGATAAAGATGTATCTTTTTTTATTTCATCAAACTCTTTCGAAGCTGCAATATCCAAGTCTATATCTGAATGAAACTTAGGTTTACTGCTGTTAGCATTATTCCTATTCAGCCACCACAAAAAAAGAGGCAAAAGAATCGTAGAAATTACAGATAGAATTATCTTAATACATTCCAAACTCATATTTAAACCAATAAAAGTAAAAGAATTATATTAATTTATTTTGTATCTAATCGAAATATTGTATTGGATGAAATCGCTATCCTTACCAGCATTAATCGATTGTCCCTGTAGACACTCCAGATGATCAATATTGAAATACTCGAAATGATTCAGTAATGCATCACTGAGCTCGGTAATCGCTTTCTCTCCAGTATGCAGTCGATCGAAGCATTGAATCATAATATTGCCAGTTCGCCGTGTACAAGGCTTGTCAGCGATACCCGAAATAAAGCTTGATCCACCCGCAATCATTAAACGACACCAAAGACCATTTTCGGGCGCTTTAAAGCTTGGCGCATTAGGTCGCATTTGATCAATGCCAGAGAAGCCCTGCATGCGAGCAATAATGGCTTGTCTTGCTTGTTCCAATGTCATTGCCATATTAGCCACCATACTTTTGAGAGATAAAGTTAAATGTGGTGCTATAGATGCCCTGTGGTGCCTGATCTGACCAGTCGTTTTCCAGACGTTCTGCATAAGGTAGATTGTTCTGGATATAGACCAGATTTCCCAACTTGAAGCTCAATAATTTTTGAA
Source organism: Acinetobacter sp. YK3 (assembly GCF_001729365.1). Lineage (NCBI taxonomy): Bacteria > Pseudomonadati > Pseudomonadota > Gammaproteobacteria > Moraxellales > Moraxellaceae > Acinetobacter > Acinetobacter sp. YK3. The sequence goes on along the minus strand of NZ_LZPJ01000145.1, from coordinate 280 downwards.
CTGCATCATTTTGTGCATTAGGATCTATACCGCCTTTTGGTGCACTACTGGACGCTTCTCTTACGCCATAGTCAGGACTATTCACAGAGACTACATGTGAAGCACGGTAAGCCCCATCCATAACGGGACTACCCATCATCAAGCTCTGAACCGTTTCCATTGCCATTTTACGCACATGCGTTTCTGAATCGCTGACGAGTTGCACAGCGAACTCAGTAGGTTTTTTGCCCTTCCATCCCATAAATTACTCCATTAAAAAACCACTCTAATTAGAGTGGTT
>NZ_LZPJ01000144.1:0-20877 GCF_001729365.1 Acinetobacter sp. YK3 | reverse complement strand
ATAAAAAAGCAACTCAGTGAGTTGCTTTTTTATTGCTTATTCATCTTTGAGCAGGTCAAGATACTTGGCTCGGAGTTTAGAAAGCTTAGGTGGAATACTAAAGTTGCAATAACCTTGTGATGGATTACGGGCAAAGAAATTCTGGTGATATTCTTCAGCAGGGTAGAAGGTTGGTACTGGACTGAGTTCAGTCACAATATTGAGACCTTCATCTTCTAGACTCTGAATGACCTGCTCAGCTTGCTGCTTTTGCTCATCATCGAAGTAATAAATCACAGAACGGTATTGTGTGCCAATATCATTACCCTGACGGTTTAATGTCGTTGGATCATGAGTGGTAAAGAATACATTCAACAATTGGGTATAACTGATCTGCTGCTCATCAAAATCAATCAGAATCACTTCGGCATGTTGTGTATTACCCTGACAGACTTGCTCATAGGTCGGATCTTGGGTAATCCCGCCCGCATAGCCACTCACCACTTTTTCAACGCCTTTAAGTTGTAGAAATACGGCCTCTACACACCAAAAGCATCCACCACCTAACATTGCCTGTTGCATAAAACTTCCCAATTTTTAATTTTAAGAATGCTACTAAATTAAACGAAGTGCTCAAAAAGTAAAAGCCCGTGTTTGAAACGAGCTTTTACTTTTATCATCATCGCATTAAGGCAGCGGCTGAATAACAGTTACGAAACTTACGAGTACCTGTCCTGAAGCATCAAGGAATTTCAACTCATGTCCTTTGAGTTCATAACTGGTTGTGCTTGCTAAAGCATGGCTATATTGGCGAGAAAGCGCACTGTTGTCATTGCCTAGACAAGCCATCATGGTTGAGGCAATTGGACCTAAACGTAATACAGCACCTTGGCTTTCAAAGGTTCCTTGAATCTGGTTACATCCATCTGCACCAAAAAAGCGTTTCGCTTTAGCATCAAACTGGATCGCAGGACGTTTATTCGAAAGATCATTGGTTTTGACTTCAACGCCATTAATCTGAGTTGCAATCCAAGTACGGTTGTACAGATCAATGCTTTGTTTTTGAGATGCATTTGGTGAAGTCTGGAGAGATTCTGAGCTTGCACAGCCCGTCATTGCTACGGCAATTGCCAAAGTACAAGAAGTTAAAAGAGGCTTTAACATAAGATTTTAAATCCGAATCATTGTGTTTCTATAAGCGTTATTAAAATAAAAGAACGTGGAGCTGAACGGTATATTGCGTATCCTTTTGTAAATGTTCAGATACTTTTAATAAAATTAGTGGAAAAATCACTCAACTTTTGGAATGCCTGAGCGAATTACATCTGAAAAATACTCGCTACTTTTATTGGACTGCTGATCGTACTGTTCGGCACGCGTATTGATGTGCGCCAGACGATACCATTCATTCATGCTGTAATTTTGATTGAGCGCTTTCAAGTCATAGAGATAATTCGGTAAATAACCTGAAGCCAATAAGCGATAATCTTTCGGTAATTTTTGTGGATTAATGGCCTGTACCATATCAAAAACCAGCGTCGTACAGTTACTGGTTAAAGTGTTGTACCATTTTGCTTCACTGCGGAGCTCATCAGCCTGATTGAGATACTCAATAAACAGGGCTTTACGCTCTGCCGCAGGCATTTTAACCGGGAATAAATAAACCTGTTCATGGCGAATATTACTGCGTGTATACACAATATCTTTTTCGTCTGAAGCGACTAAGCTGAGTTCATATTTACGGAAAAATCCACCAATCGCAGAAAAATCTTCGCCTTTCTCTTTGCGGATCTCAATTGAAAATACCAGAGGCTTCTGATCTGCAAAATCAAAACTCACCAGCGTATGTGCAATCTGAGGGCCCATCCAGTAGGACGTGATGACATTGATCCCTGTAATCTTGTTCAGGTCAATGGTGCGATCTTCCCAGCGGATGTCATAAGTGCCATCTGCATGCCAGTTAAAGTTACGAACTTTGTGTAAGGTAACCAGATCGCCCTTTCTGCTATAGCTAAGCTGTTCTGCAACTTCTGGATTCCAGTCTCGGTCCTGTCTGGCTTCGATAGAAAAATACCAAAACAATGAGCAAGCAAAAGCAACGCAATAAATAATGATATCAGTACGACGGCTGATGAGATGACCACTGAAATACACGCCAAGCAGGCTCAGTGCAAACAAGCCCCAAAGTACAATAGCAACTCGGCTAAATAAAGTACCGAGCGGCTGTTGAATCCACAACGCAAGGCAAAGCCAGACACTTGAAAGAACCACGCATAAGGTGAATAGACCGTGTAAAAATCCAATCCCTAAAGCAATAAAAAACTCACGTGATCCAATGTTATGCATGGCAAATGCGATCCATTATTATTTTTGGTAGGTCGCAAACTCGAAAGCCACACCAGATTTTTCATCTGTATGTTGTTCTGAGTTTACTTTATGAAAATCCTCAGAGATTTCTGGGTAATGCGCATCGCCTTGAACATCAAGATCCACATGGGTTAACTCTAGGCGATCTGCAATGGCAAGTGTTTGAGTAAAAATCTCTCCACCACCAATAATAAATAAAGACGCTTTTTCAGCGTGTTGTGCATCTGTAAGTGCGCCGTTTAATGCCTCTTCGATACTATGTGCGACTTTAACCCCTTCAAATTGCCATTCAGGATCACGCGTAATCACCCAATTGACACGATTAGGAAGGGCACGCCCCATAGACTCAAGGGTTTTTCGGCCCATGATCACTACGCCGCCTTGGGTGATCGCCTTAAAGTGTTTCAGATCAGCAGAGATATGCCACGGCAAAGCATTGCCTTTGCCGATACAGCGATTTTTATCCATCGCAACTACGTGAACAATTTCAGTGCCTTGCCATGCCATTTTATATTCTCTCTAATCTTTTAAACTGCGACGGGTGCTTTAATTGCTGGATGTGATTCATAGCCCACAATTTCAATATCTTCAAATTTAAAGTCAAAAATATCGGTAATTTCTGGATTTAACTTTAATTCGCATAATGGCAATGGTTCACGCGAAAGCTGTAATTGAGCCTGTTCAAAATGGTTGGCATACAAATGTGTGTCGCCACCTGTCCAGACAAAATCGCCAACCCCTAAACCGCACACTTGCGCAATCATATGAGTCAGCAGAGCATAGCTGGCAATATTAAAAGGTACGCCTAAGAAGACATCGGCACTGCGTTGATACAGTTGGCATGACAATTTGTTATCTTGTACAAAAAACTGGAACAAGGTATGGCACGGTGGCAAAGCCACTTTTCCAGCTTCATTTGGATTCCAGCCTGACACGATCAAACGACGTGAGTTTGGATTGGTCTTGATTTCATTGATCAACCATTTGATCTGGTCAAAACCGTCTTGTTGATAGCTGCTGTCTGCATTTTGAGTCGCGCCAAAGTTACGCCATTGATGACCATAAACAGGCCCAAGCTCGCCTTCTGGACGGCCAAAGCGCGCTGTTTGCTCAGCCGTTGCCCATTCATCCCAGATCGTGACTTTATTATCTTTAAGATACTGAACGTTGGTGTCGCCTTTGAGGAACCAGAGCAGCTCGATCACGATTGAACGGAAATGCACCTTTTTCGTGGTCAGTAAGGGAAAACCTTTAGAAAGATCAAAGCGCATCTGATGACCGAATACTGAACGTGTTCCTGTTCCTGTACGGTCACCTTTGTCGCCGCCATTGTCGAGGATATGTTGTAAAAGGTCTAAATATGTACGCATCGTCATTCCTATCGCAGATTTTGCTCGGGCTAATCTTATCAGAATTTATGTGATAAATAATGGGTCAATTGAGCGTCATTAATTGTCGTAGTACAGACTTTACTCTCTATTTTAATTTAGCTGCTTGTTTTATATTAAGTTCTATAAATAATGACATGGACAAGCAACATAATGAATCTTCAAGCTGAGAATTTACCGAATACTTTACATCCATACCTAGAAAAAATTTCAGCAACGATTTTGCCGACGGTCTCTATGCAGTTAACAGCAAGTGATGACTTGGCATTATGGCAAAGTAAGATTGGGGGACAGCCTTACTTACCGCTAGAGGTCGCCTATCCGGTTGACTCGGATGGCAATCCATTGGTTTTATTGGCACAGTTCAATTTTGCTGAAATTCCAGATTTACCTCATTTTCCAGACACGGGTATTTTGCAGTTCTATATTGCTGCCGATGATTTATATGGCATGAACTTTGATGACCAACAGCTGCAATCGGGCTTTAAGGTTTTATATTTTGATCAGGTGATTGAAGATCTTACGCAATTAAAACAGGATTTTTCAGAGCTTGAGTTCGATGAAGAGGCATATTTGCCTTTTAGTGGGCAATATTCAATTGAATTTCAGCGTGCTGAGCAGGCCATTAGTCTGGAAGATTTTGCTTTTGGAAAGAAAATTCTCAATGTTGATGAGCTTTACGATTTTGAAGATCAATTCGAGGGTGGCGATTTCGAAAATGATTTTATTGAGCCTTATCATGAATTGCTTTCTGCAAGTGGGCATCGTTTAGGTGGGTATCCATTTTTTACTCAAACTGATCCACGTCAGTATAATGAAAAAATTCAAGACTATATTCTGCTTTTCCAGCTAGATACTGATGATGCTGAAAACGATATTATGTGGGGAGATTCGGGTGTCGGTAATTTCTTTATTCACCCAGAAGATTTAAAGAAACGAGATTTTTCTAAAGTTGTATATAACTGGGATTGTTATTAAATAAAAAAAGCGGATGAAAACTCATCCGCTTTTTTCTGGATTTTTAATCTTATTCAGTCACAAACGTAACTTTGCCATCTGTTAAAGACTTCACACGTGCAAGTGATTCAACACGGTAGCCTTTTTCAAGCAACACATCACGGCCTGGCTGGAATGATTTTTCAATCACAATACCCACACCAACCACTTCAGCTTTGGCTTGGTGAATCAAGTCGATGAGACCGAGTGCTGCTTGACCATTTGCAAGGAAGTCATCAATCACAAGCGCTTTGTCGCTTGAGCTGATGTGCTTGTTTGAAATCGCAATGGTGCTTTCAGTTTGTTTGGTAAACGAGAACACTTTAGAACGGTAAAGGTCGTCTTTGAGTGTTAATGACTGGTATTTACGAGCAAAAATAACAGGAACGCCAAGTTCTAAACCTGCCATGATTGCAGGTGCAATACCTGAAGCTTCGATGGTAATAATTTTAGTAATACCTGCATCTTTAAAACGAGCGGCAAACTCTTTACCAATCAGCTGCATTAACACAGGATCGATTTGGTGGTTTAAGAAAGCATCAACTTTCAAAACCTGATCAGATAGAACGATACCTTCATTTAAGATTTTCTGTTCTAAAGCGTACACGGGAGAATCCTCTAAACGGATGCTTATTCAAGCAAAGGCATATTTTAAAAAGCATCAAAAAAAATGCAAGCCAAAATTGACCAGTTGCTTAGTTTGTTTTGCCCGAATAGCCAGTTAATAACAATCCGTATGACGATTTTCCATCATTATGTGCCATTTTTACTGGCAGATAGTCGAGTTTTGGTGCTAACCAGAATACGGTATTACGTTCAGGTTTATCGTGCTGCATGACCACTTTAATGGCATTAAATGTACCATAAGGTGTTTTGACACTTTCGGTTCCTTGCTTCACAAAACGGCGTTCATCTAGCGCTTTGGCATCTGCGATCAAATATTTGCTTTTCAGTGAGTTATTTTTCAAATCTTCACGGATTTGCAACTCGGCATTGAGCTCATCCAGCGCGCCTGCCTGCCATGCAAATGAACGGGTCTGATCATCCTTCTTGGTATTCACAACTTTACTGCTTGGATTAAAGTTAATACTCATCGTATTGCTGTGAATCAGGATCTTGCTGCTACGGCTAAAGTTTTGTGAGGTAATTTTGTTATTGGCAAAATTAAACTGACTGGTTTCAGAGGCAGAAGCAATCGCACCAGCTTTGGCACTGAATTTATATGTCCAGTTATTGCCTTGTTGAGAAAGGGTACGTGTTGCAGAACCTAAATTCTTATTGTTGTAGCTAAATTGATAGCTGGCCTGAAAAGGAGCCATTGCCAATGCATGACTAGATAAGCTTGCACTTAGAATGGCCGCAGAGGTAATACCCGCTACTTTCAATAATTTCTTGGTCATAACATTCTATCCTCTGAGTGACCTTGATAAGTCAATCACTCAATTATCACTACGATTTAAGACTATTATGCTTGTAGATTGTGAAGAAAAGATCAGGCTTTTTACTAAGCGCTTGTTAATTTTTCGTATAAATCATGAAGTTGTGTATATGCGTGGTATGCGTTATGGTGCAACATACCACCGAGCAATCGATTTGCTATTTGTTTGGGTCTTTTTGTTGAATTGGAGTGACTTCAGTATCTTCCAGACTGTCTTCATCAAAGTCATCATCGTTTGACGGTGACAGAATTGCGGCTAGATTGACGTTGCCCCACACAATAAGTTCTGCTGGGCGAACACGGGCACGATTCACATGCACTTTGCTCAGTGTTTCGATAATACTTGCTTTTTTGCCTAGCCAACGGTTGAGGTCTAGATAAAGTAAGTCATCTTTAACCTTTACGATGTCAAAATGTTCCAGAATTTTACCTAGTGGATCTTCTTCACGGAATTTCTGGTAATACCAGATGGCAATGTAAAAGCCCCATTTTTGAAAGATATTCTTAAATTTTGCTTCAATCACCTGAGTATTGCTGATCTGTTCAAACACCATCAGTTGTACGTTTTGATTCATTTCCATCTGAATCAGTTTCAAGTCGACCGAAAGCGTGGTATGTAAGCCTTTCACATCCAGTGTCGTATATAAGCGTAACCAGCCATCATATAAATCGGCATGCAGGTCTTGCATCATGTCGACATTTTCGGTGACATAACGTTCCATGGTTGCATTCACAAAAACTTGTGAAAGCGAAAACTCTCTTTCTTCTTCGATGAATTCTTCTGCTTTTTGGTAAACTTTACGTAGACGTTTAAAAACGGATGAGATTAGCGTTTGCATAAAAGTTGTTCCAGAAAGTGAATTGATAGGTCATGCAATGCCACGATCTTTGTATTAACTAAAAAATAAAAATAAATTTCTAACTTGCAGTGTAGCAAAATTAATTGCTACATTTTCATAAAATGATGGTATGGAAACACTGTAACTATAAGTGGATCACATTTTTGTAAAATTTTGAATATTGTTTTGGTTTTTATACGGTTATCACCGTTGGGGATGGGACATTTTTTGTCGCTTTAATACCATGTGGAATAAAATAAATTTTCGTTCAGCGTTGTCTCCTTATTGGTGGCAAGATCCAGTTTTTGTGGGTGCAGTTGCTTTGGCAATGCTGCTGCATGGAGCGGTGTTGGCTATTCATTTTACCATGCCATCTCCTTCAGACACCTCAACCAAAGAAATTGCAGTCACTGTGCGTCCAAGTACGGATAAAGTCAAAGATGCTGATTTTCTGGCACAGGCAGATCAACAGGGTTCGGGGGATTTCCGTCAAGCGCATCGTATGGCGAGCGATATGCCAGCGCCCATGCAAGCAGATGCGACAACAGGGGAGTCTGAGCTAGAAAGTCTGGAAAAAGTTCAGCAAAAACGTGAACTCAAGTTTGAAGAAAAAGTGTTGATGACCGTTTTAAGCTGGCAGAAACAGGCAGAACAAAGCGAACGTAAAAAGACTCTGGATGATTTACAAAGCCAGTTTCAGGCCAAAGCCGCAATGGTGGCTAGTTTAGAGGCGCAATATTTACAACGTCAGCAAAATTTTAGCCGCAAACAACGCATTAAAACAGTAGATGGTATTCAGGCCAAACAAGATGCATCTGCGGCTTATCTGGATAAGTTCCGTCAGAAAGTCGAATTGTATGGCAACCGTTATTATCCTGATGAAGCAAAACAGCAGCGTTTAGCGGGGGAAGTCCGTTTAATGGTGATTCTGAATGCAGAGGGTGGGATTCGGGCAATTCGTTTAATCGAAAGTTCGGGGCATTCCGTTTTGGATGAAGCTGCTAAAGCATCAGTACGGCGTGGTGCACCATTTGGAGCATTTGATGCAGCGATGAAAAAGGATATTTCGGAGTTGCGAATTATACGGACTTGGCGTTTTGATCCCGTCGATGCAGAGTTTGAAGTGCATTAATGATCTTTAGATGAATAACATACTGAATAAAATGTTATTTCTTATCTTCGGGTAGAGAAGAAATAATAAAAAACGGCTGGATTTAGCCGTTTTTTTATTAGGTTTGTGGATAAGTTTGTATTTATTCACAATTCCTTTTGACTGGAATAGGCACGTTCAATCTTACAGATTTCAACACTAAAGTCCTGATACCATTTCTCTTTACCCAAGCGCTGAGCCACTTGATGCTCTGCATCTTGTTGCCAACGTTGAATATCTTCAAGGCTATGCCAATAAGATAGGGCAATTTCAAAACCATTTTCACTACAAGCTTCAAACTTGGCACAGTTAAATTGGCTCAAGGCTTTATTTCTGAGCATTTGTGCCATTTCTGAATAAGTTGTATCGAGTGCTTTGATTGTGGCTTTAAAAATAACGATATACATAGGACTTTGGACTAGCTTTCATCAGCTTGGTAAGGATTGGCGATACCCAGTTTTTTCAGAATCTCAATTTCCAAAGCTTCCATCTCTTCAGCTTCGGCTTCACTGGTCTCATGATCATAGCCGAGTAAATGTAAAACCCCGTGAACCAGTAAATGAGTGAAATGATCATTTGGCGTTTTTTGCTGTTCAGCAGCTTCTTGTAAAACCACAGGAATACAAATCACTAAATCACCGAGTGGCTCTGCATCAAGTAAGCTGAGCATTTCCTCAGGAATGTCACTTGGGAAAGACAAGACATTGGTGGGTTTGTCTTTTTCACGATATTGCAAATTGAGTTCATGGCTTTCTGCGAGATCAACACAGGCAATCCCAATTTCACAATTGACATCGAAACCGACATGACGCAGTGCAGTTTCGATATTTTTTTTGATTTGACCACGTTTGAGTGGCAATTCAGCAGCTTGAAAGTCTTGTTGAAGACTTAAATTGATTTTCAAAATAGATCCTTAGATATAAATTAGATCTACGAGCTTAGATTGAGTCTAAGAAATGTAGATAAAGATCATGGTGGAATCGTGCCACATTCTCATCCATTTGCTGGATAAGCCTTCGGCGCGACCTACTTTTGTTTTGGCAAAAGTAGGCAAAACCATTGTCATTCGCAAAACCTGTTCGCATCTTGCATTAAACTAATTTGAGTTACATGGTCATCACTCGTTATCCTTTTTGAACCACGCAGGTTGCGAATGACAGCTCCGAGTATCGAATTAGATTAATATTATTTAATGCTGAGCATCAGCTTTCTCATCATTTTCTGCAATCAGCGCTTCTTGTTTTGCTTTGCGTTCGGCGCGGGCTTCAGCAGACAAGCGTTGCTGTTCGCTGTCCCAGCCTTCGTAAGCTTCAACAATTCTTTGTACCAGTTGATGACGAACTACATCTCGGGAGTGGAAACGAGTGATATGAATTTCATGTACATTTTCAAGTACACGTAATGCATGAGCCAAACCAGATTGCTGACCGCGTGGTAAATCAACCTGAGTAACGTCACCTGTAATCACGGCACGAGAACCAAAACCTAAACGGGTGAGGAACATTTTCATCTGTTCAGGCGTGGTATTTTGCGCTTCATCCAAAATGACGAAAGAGTGATTGAGAGTTCGTCCACGCATATAAGCGAGGGGAGCAACTTCAATCACTTGGCGTTCAATCAGTTTAGCCACTTTTTCAAAGCCCAGCATTTCATACAGGGCATCGTAAAGCGGGCGCAAGTAGGGATCGATTTTCTGGGTAAGATCACCAGGTAAGAAACCGAGCTTTTCACCTGCTTCAACTGCTGGACGAACCAGCAGGATCCGCTGAATTTCATTACGTTCCAGCATATCAACCGCAGCAGCGACCGCCAGATAAGTTTTACCTGTCCCTGCGGGGCCAATACCGAATGAAATATCACTTTGTAGAATACGTTGTACGTAGCGTTTTTGATTGGCGCCACGTGGGTTGATGCGCCCTTTGCGGGTCTGCAACCAAACACTATCAAGGCCAGTATGCTCTTGTTCTGAATCATCCATGAGTTCACGGTCGGTCTGTGAACCCTGAATCATCAAATGAATCACATCGGCACTGATTTGTGAGGAAATTTCTGATTCTTGATAGAGCCGTTGCAATAGTGCTTCGGCTCTTTCGACTGCTTCCATATCACCATCGAGATAAAAGGCATCGCCACGGTGAGTAATTTTGACATCTAAACGTTGTTCGATTTGTTTTAAATGCCCGTTATACGCACCGAGCATGCTTTTCAATCGTTCCAATGGAATTTCAGGGAACGTTACTGTACGTCGAATCGCTGCAGTCAAGATAAACCCTTTTTGTTGCTTTGTAGGAATAACCCTTACATTACGCCACGTCAGGTTCAAGATTCAAGAGTTCTCCGTAAACTAAATTTAAAGTTTTAATTTCAGTGATCTCAATCTCTGCAAAACGTCCAACCCAGGTTGCATCACCGATAAATGTCACTAAACGTGTATTGTCCGCCGTACCCATTAAAACATTCGGATCTTTATCAGATACTTTTTCAATCAAGACACGCTCAATTTTACCTAGCATGGCATCCGTTTTATCGATACTTGATTTCTTAATCACTTCTTGTACTTGTGCAAGACGATCTTTTTTCACTTGCTCAGGTGTACTGTCTGGTAAGTCTGATGCAGGTGTTCCCGGACGTTTTGAATAAACGAAACTATAAGAATGATCGAAATCTAAATCTTTAATGAATTGCAAGGTTTCAGCAAAGTGTTCATCAGTTTCACCTGGGAAACCGATAATGAAGTCACTTGATAAATGCATATCTGGACGTACTTTGCGTAGCTTGGCAATTTTATCAATATAAACATCAATGGTGTGGTTACGCTTCATCGCTTGTAGTACATCGTTCGAACCACTTTGTACTGGCAAATGGAGATGCGAAACCATTTGTGGTAAATCACGGTAGCACTGAATCAGATCATCTGAAAATTCAAGCGGGTGAGAGGTGGTGTAACGTAGACGACCAATCCCCGGAATTTCTGCAACTAAACGCAATAATTCAGGGAAGGTACAGATGCCACCTTCGAAGGTTTCACCGCGATAACCATTCACGTTTTGGCCCAGTAAGCTGATCTCACGTACGCCTTTTTCAGCCAAGCCAGCAATTTCAGCCAACACATCATCGAGTGGGCGCGAAACTTCTTCACCGCGTGTATAAGGAACTACACAGAAAGAGCAGTATTTAGAACAGCCTTCCATGATAGAGACAAAGGCCTTAAAGCCTTCTACGCGTGGTTCAGGCAGGAAGTCGAATTTTTCGATATCAGGGAAAGAAATATCGACCAGTTTGATTTTTTCTTTCTTTGGCTTTTCCACTTGCTCATTATGCTGATCCAGCATTTGTGGCAAACGGTGCAAGGTTTGCGGACCAAAGACCATATCCACATAAGGTGCGCGTTTTTGAATGTTGTCACCTTCTTGAGAGGCAACACAACCACCGACACCAATGACCAGATCAGGATTTTTTTCCTTAAGCTTGCGCCAGCGTCCTAAACCACTGAAAACCTTCTCTTGCGCTTTCTCACGAATCGAACAGGTATTCATGAGTAGAATATCAGCATCATTAGGATTGTCAGTGAGCACATAACCATGCGAATCACCTAACAAATCTGCCATACGATGACTGTCATACTCATTCATCTGACACCCTTGAGTTTCAATATATAACTTCTTAATTGAAACATCAGCGGTGTGCATTGGCTGGGTAACAGTGTTTTCTGAGGCAGCTTTTACAGCACTGGGAATGAATGTTTGAACCGTCATGCAGGCTCCTAAACAAGGTGGATTTAAATAAACCGCGGATTATAGCAGTATTTTTAGTTGCGCGCAGAGAATAAAAAACTGACAAAAATGGACAGTTTGTGAATAAAATTGTGTGAATTTTAATGAATATGAATCAGTAATTTACATAACACAACAATAGTGAGAAGCTAGACTTATTACACTATGTAAGCAGGCAAAATTGGGCATAGATATTGATGAAGATGAAAAAGCAGTGTGATTTAATAACAACAGGAAGACGTAAATCGAATAATAAGAACAGTTTCCGTCGTTTTATTGCCATGAGTGGAATGATTGCCTGCTCATCGGTCTATGCTTTGGATGAACAATTCAATGATGCCCTACGTGCTGCCAATTCGGGTAACACGGCTCTGCTCGATCAATATCAATATGAAATGCAGAATGATGCATTGGGGTATTATCCAGAATACTGGAAACTCAATACCAATCTCGGCTTTCAGCCTGCCACATCCATTATCAGTTTTGCTCAGCGTTATCCGCAATCAGCGATGGCTGAAAAACTTGCGGCCGATTATGTCGAAGAAAAAGTCAAACAGGCCAGCTTTGCCGATGCCAAGCCTGTATTGAGCTATGTCACCAATCCAGATCAGGAAGAAAGCTGTGCGGTGGCACAAGTACGCGCCAAGACGGGCGATAGTCTAGTTTTTGCTGAATATAAAGACATCTGGTTAACCACCAATACTCAACCTGAATCATGTAATGGCTTAGGCCGCTTGATGTTGTCTAGTCCACTCCTGACGTCACAGGATCGTCAGCAACGCTTGTGGGGACAATTACGTGCAGGCCAGTCTGGTCAGGCCGTTGCAACCGCCCAAACCATGGGTTTAAATCTTTCACTGGCTCAGTTTAACCAGATTCAGGCCAATCCATTGGGCTATTTGTGGAGTGCACCTAAGTCCAATGATGCCGATTATGCCTATCTGATTTTTGCTTTAGGCCGTGTGGCAGATAGTGACCTAACCAATGCGTTAGGCAATGTGCAACGTGTTGTTCAGGATGTGCCTCAACCTGTACAGAAATATCTATACCGTACCATTGGTTATGTGGGCGGCACGACCGTGATGAAAAATGGTTTTAACCGTGAAGTACTCAACGCTTTCGATCAAAGTTATGGTTATCCGTTTAGCCCAGAAGAAGCTGAAATTTATGCGCGTCAAGCGATTCGTTTCGGCGCTTGGGAAAGTCTGATTCGTGCCATTGATGCGATGTCGGTGACACAAAAGCAGGAAGACCGTTGGCAATACTGGTTAGCGCGTGCATCTGAGCAACGTTCAGATGGTGGCTCAAAGCAGGCTGCTCAGCAGATTTATCGTAAGCTCGCACAAGGTGGTGATGATTATCATAATTTGTTAGCCAAAGACCGTATCGGCGAACGCTATAACCATCAGCCTTATAATGAACAGCCGAGTGCCCAAGATACTCAGCGCCTCAATCAAAATATTCATTTTAGACGTGCCTTTGCGCTAAGAAATGTCAATGCACCTGCAACGTATACCAACCGTGAGTGGAACTGGGCTGTTCGACAGGCTTATTTGCAACACGATGATGGCTTGTTACTTGCGGCTGCAAAACGTGCACATGACATGGGTTGGTATGATCGTGCCATTTATGCGGCTGACCGCACCACCTCTCGTCATAACGACACCTATCGTTATGCAACACCGCATCGCAGTAATGTCACCAGCCATAGTTACAATGCTGGTATTGATCCCGCTTGGGCGTATGGTTTAATGCGCCAAGAAAGTCGTTTTGTGACTTCTGCTCGTTCGCATGTGGGTGCAGGTGGCTTAATGCAGATTATGCCAAACACCGCAAAACTGATTGCACGACAAATGGGTGAAACCTATAACCCTGCGGCATTAAGTGAAATGAATACCAATATTCGTTACGGTACTTATTACCTTTCAATGATCCAGAGTCAATTGAGTGGTAGCTCGGTATTGGCAACTGCTGGCTATAACGCAGGTCCGAATCGTGCACGCCGTTGGCAGCCTGATATCCAGACCATGGCGGCAGATCAGTACACCGAAACCATTCCGTTACTGGAAACACGTGACTATGTGAAACATGTCATGACCAATGCGACACATTATGGTGTGGTGCTGGGGCAGGGTGCACAGTCGTTAGAAAAACGGATGAGTACAATTCCTGTGCGCAATAGTCCTTAAACACACGAAGATGTTTAATTGAGATAATGAAGTTTTTGCATTTGATGAAAGCAGTCAACTTATTTAAAGGGCAGTGGAAAAGAGCTATACAGGCATTGATCTGTTATCTGGCTCTATCATTCGCTGCACCATTATATGCAGCTGATAAACAGGATGTTGCAGGTTATGTCATGCATGTGCAAATGACACCTGCTGCTTGTTCGTTTGATTCATCAAGACAAAAACAACGTAAATGTCTGGAAGGTTATTCACTTACCATTGCCAGTTTACTGCCCGAAGTGCCTCCAAATCGGGATTGTTCCACTAAAACCTCTGCAAGACTATCTCCTTTGCAAGCGAAAGTGGTTGCACGCGTAATGCCTGATGAAAATGCACGGGTGCAATTGTGGCAAGATGTTGGTGGTTGTATGCCAATGAATGCCAGCCAATATTTTAGAACGATTATTAATTTTGCTGAACGCTTGAAAATACCAGCTGATTTGACCAGTCCAAATACCATTGAAGTACAAAAAGAAAGTCTTAGACAGCAATTTACCAAGCTTAATCCATCGTTACCGCCAAATGGCATTCGTTTTACCTGCCAATCTTCAAAATTTAATTCGGTTTTGACTGAAATTCGCGTCTGTTATCAGAAAAATGGTCAATATAAACAATGTGCTAGCCATATTGTGACAGGCTGCCCAAGTGAGTTTACGATTAAAGGCAGTTATTAGGCTTTTACCTAGTTTGATTTGTATTTTCTATTAGACTTTCGTTGAAATTCATTCTCTTTTACATGCATATGCATTCGCTTTAGAGTACAATCTTTGCCGTTTATGATAATTCGGTTGAATAACAATAACGTTCAATCGTGCTAACGCATCTCATTGGAGAATATCACATGAAGCAACCCGTTCGTGTTGCCGTTACAGGCGCTGCTGGTCAAATTGGTTATAGCTTATTATTCCGTATCGCAAGCGGTGAAATGTTAGGTAAAGATCAACCAGTCATTTTACAATTGCTTGAAGTTCCTTTTGAGAAAGCTCAACAAGCGCTTAAAGGCGTGATGATGGAACTTGATGACTGTGCTTTCCCATTATTGGCAGGCATGATCGGGACTGATGATCCTAAAGTTGCATTTAAAGATGCTGACTATGCGTTATTAGTTGGTTCTCGTCCACGTGGTCCAGGTATGGAACGTGCTGACTTATTAAAAGTAAATGGCGAAATCTTTATTGGCCAAGGCCAAGCATTGAACGAAGTTGCTAGCCGTGACGTTAAAGTATTGGTTGTTGGTAACCCAGCAAATACAAATGCTTATATCGCTATGAAATCTGCTCCAGATCTTCCAGCGAAAAACTTCACAGCAATGTTACGTCTTGACCACAACCGTGCGTTGACTCAACTTGCTCAAAAAGCAGGTGTTGCAGTTTCTGACATCGAAGATATGACTGTTTGGGGTAACCACTCTCCAACAATGTATGCTGACTACCGTTTTGCAACTGCAAATGGCGTAAGCTTAAAAGACAAAATCAACGATGCGGCTTGGAACAAAGATGTGTTCCTTCCAACTGTTGGTAAACGTGGTGCTGCGATTATCGAAGCGCGTGGTTTGTCTTCAGCTGCTTCAGCTGCAAACGCTGCAATTGACCATATGCGTGACTGGGCGCTTGGTACAAACGGCAAATGGGTAACTATGGGTATTCCATCTGATGGTTCTTATGGTATTCCAGAAGGCGTAATGTTCGGTTTCCCTGTAACAACTGAAAACGGTGAATACAAAATCGTTCAAGGTTTAGAAATTGACGAATTCAGCCGTGAGCGTATCAACTTCACGCTGAATGAGCTTGAAGAAGAACGTGCAGCAATTGCTGACATGGTAAAATAATTTATCAGTTTGATAAATTGAAAAAGCACTCTCCCTGAGAGTGCTTTTTTTATACATAGCACACAAAAAACAACAAGAAAATATAGACATACCTAAGCATGTTCGATGCATTTGCTGATAAATTATTTTGATCGGAAGCACTGTATGGAGAATAACAATGTTTGAACAGCAACCCACATTAGAACTTTTATTTGAGCAACTTGGGCTTGGGGCAGATGAAGCAGCAATTGAAAGTTTTGTGAAAACACATCAGCTCAGTGCTGATCAGAAATTGCATGAGGCTGAATTCTGGAGCGCGGGTCAGCGAGATTTTCTAAAAAGTCATTGGGACAAAGATGATGAATGGGCCATTGTGATTGATGAACTGAATCAACAGTTGCATGTAGACAGTACCAAGTAATGATTCAATAAAAAATAAAGCTCACATCAGTGAGCTTTATTTTTTATAAGGGCTGTAAACCAGTCTTCTTGACGTGCTTGATTAAAAGCAGGGTGGAGTTGTAATAACTCTAAATCATGATCTAGGCAAGATACGTATTTCGTTAGCCAATGTCGTGTTAATGCGAGTTCTTGCTTAGAGGCCGAAGCGTAAGCCAGGAAGAAATAAATATCTAAGTGTTCTGTATATGCCAAAGGCTTTAAGATCTGCTGAGTAATGAGGGCAAAACGTTGCTCTTTAGTCAGCTCGAAATAAATCATATAGGCTTTGGCCAAATATAACGACAGATTGAGATACAGGCTTAATGGCATTTCGTCATATTCAATTCGTGCTTGTTCCAGCAGTACGATTGCTTCCTGTAAGAAGTGTAATTGTTCCTGACGCACATGACTGAGTACGACCAGCTGTAAACGCAGGTCTGCACGCTCTAAAGCAAGTTCAGGGCTATTATTCTCTAAAAAGAGTTGGTCAGTTTCACCAATTCGTGCAATGACTTGTTTCGTCTCGTTCGACATGTATTGATCCAGAATCGTCAGTTATGCCTAGGTATATAAGGCTGTTTTCAGGAATTTAAAGGGCTTAGCCTTGATTCCAGATTGAGCTTCCACTGCGTAACCATGCAGTAATCGACAAGCGCTGTTGTTTTGAGCGTAGAACCTCATGTAATAAATCGCTCTGGAAAATCGCCAGACGATTAGGTGAGGGCTGGATAATATGCCATTGACCATTTTTATCCTGCAAACGTAATTGACCGCCCCAATCTTCTTGCCAGCTTTCATGCACATAGAATACGGTGGAAATTATCCGGTCATTTTTTTGTTGAGGATTGTCACGATGTAAAGCATAAAATTCACCCGCATTGTAGCAGGCAAAATGTGCTTCCACTTCTTTGATCCCAAGATAAAACGCCTGATTTAACGCTTGTGAAAACTCTTCTAAAGCTTTGATATGCTGTTGAGCAATCGGTAACTGACCATCAATCCAGAGAATATGGTCACTACGAATATGACTGACAACACCGTTTTGTACTCCAGCTGCTCTGAATTCAGCAAGATGAGAGGTGCATTCATGAACAAGAGATTGTACATATTCATTTGAATAGACATCATCAATTAAGGCAAAGCCAAATTCATTTAAATCATCCAGAATTTGGTCTAGATTCCATGATTCAGCAAGAGAGGTTCGTTGCATAGAACTCCAGTTCTGTTTGTTAGATTGTAGTATGATTTTAGATGATCACATCAACGCTAAAGAATAGTTGAGGGGGCGCTGATATTTCAACCATGCCTTGCGTTATAAGCTAAAACGACATAAACGAGGCATGGAACGTAGGCAATGGCGATTCCCTTGTCAAGTTTCATAACGAAGTTTAGGGTAGTTTTAGCTATAACCCTTCGGGACTGCGACATTTTTTGCTGCTTCGGCGTTATACTTTTCTTATTTAGAATGCTAAATTTCGAAAACCATGCCTTGTATCAGCTAAAAAATGTCAACAGTCGCAAGCATCTGTGAAATGTCATCGGCCCCTATTTTCATGTTAAACTATCCTTTGAATTGAGGAATAATTGTCAACATGAATTACCGTCACCATTTCCATGCAGGTAACTTTGCCGATGTTATGAAGCATGTACTTTTGCTTCAACTGCTTGCTCGCTTAAATGCTAAAGATAAACCTTATCGTTATATAGATACCCATGGTGGTGCCGGTAAATATGATTTATCGACTTCTGAAGCACAAAAATCAGGTGAATTCTTAACGGGTATCCATCGTTTGGTTAAACTTGACGATTCGATTAAACGTAATGCGCCTGAAGGTGTAAAGCAATATCTTAAAATTGTTGAAGATATGCGTGCGGGCTCGGGCAAAGGTGCTTATCCAGGTTCACCGTGGTTTGCCCTTGAAGGCATGCGTGAAATGGATAAAGCGACTGTGTTCGAAATGCAGCGTGATGTGTTTCAACAATTATATTTTAATATTCGCGATAAACGTGCGGGCTTGCATGAGCGTGATTTCTATGAAGGCCTGATGGGTGTCATCCCGCCTAAAGAAAAGCGCGGATTGGTCATGATTGACCCACCTTATGAAATCGAGCGTAAAGATTTTCCGCAGTTGGTTGAATTGCTGCAAACAGCACATAAAAAATGGCCAACTGGTGTATTCGCTGTTTGGTATCCAATCAAAGATCGCGCGATGATTGACCGTTTTGAAAAGAAAATGTTTAAAACTGGTATCCGCCGTCAATTGATTTGTGAAATTTGCGTATGGCCAGATGACACACCAGTTGGTTTGAATGGTTGTGGTTTATTGGTAATTAATCCACCTTGGAAATTCTCGGAAGATGCGGATCAAGCATTACAATGGTTATTTCCACATTTACGCATGAGTGAAAATGGTGGACATGCTGCTGTGCGTTGGTTGGTGGGTGAATAACCCATCAACGTCCAAAGATTCTCGAGGAATTGAAAATAATGACAAATTCTCTTAAACCTGATTCTGATTTAAATAAAGATGCTCATTCTTTTGATGGCATCACTTTTGAAGTAGAAGAAGAAGAGCATACGCACGAAGGACAAAAAGTGAAACGTCGTGGCATTTATTTGTGGCCTAATTTAATTACAACAGCCGCACTTCTTTCTGGTTTCTACTCAATTATTGCGAGCATGAATGGCAATTTTAACCAGGCGATCTATGCAATTTTCTTGGCTGCATTGCTTGATGGTTTAGATGGTCGTGTTGCACGTGCAATTGGTGCGCAAAGTGCATTTGGTGAACAATATGATTCACTTTCTGATTTACTGGCCTTTGGTGTTGCACCTGCAATTTTGATGTATAGCTGGAGTCTGCACGATCTTGGGCGTATTGGTCTGGCATGTTGCTTTATTTATACCGCTTGTGCTGCATTCCGCTTGGCTCGCTTTAACGTACAGATTGGTGTTGTAGATAAGCGTTACTTTATTGGAATTGCCAGCCCGCTTGCTGCTGTCACCGTGATTTCATTGGTATGGGTCGGTCGTGATTTCCCATTTATCTTTGATTTAAGAGATATTGTGATTCAGGTCATCAATGCTGTTGTGATGGTTGCCGTTGGTTTGTTGATGATTTCAAACATCAAATACTATTCATTTAAACAAATGGATCGTAAACGTGTACCTTTTGTCGTGATGTTGCCTGTAGTCTTGATTTTTGCTGCAATCACGTACAACATTCCTGTAGGGATCCTGATTGTATGTATTCTCTATGTACTCTCTGGATTTGTAACGACCTTATTTGCCAAAAAGAATGATGAAAAAATAACAACTTAAAATTCAGGAGGTTCAGTATGCCAATATTGATGAGTAATAATCAATTAAAGCAGCTGAACCTCAATAAGTCAGATGCTTTAACTTTTCACCCGCCTAAAGGCCTTTTTAAAATTGTTTATCAGGCATTGATCCTGCCAAATTTGCCTGAGCCTTTTCATTATTTCAATTTTATTAGCCTGATTGGGCAGCCTCGTATTCCGATTTGCTATAACGCCAGTGCCATTACCACAACCGCGATTGATACAGCTACTGTTTTGGTCAGTAGCAGCGCATCAACTGTAGGGCATCTAAAAAGCTATAGTGCAAAAGAACAATGTCAATTAGAAGTAGATCGTTACCAGTTTCTTGATGTCGATCATATTCAGGCCGATTTTCCCAACTATTATTTTAAACGTAAAGATGACGAATTAAGTTGTCAGCTCAAAGTGAAAATCTGCACCGACATTGAAAATCATTCGGCTCTGCAATGGGGAATAGCCGACTACTGGTATGTTTCTTGCCAATGCGAAGGTGAAATCATTTATAAAAAACAAAAATACCAAATCGAAGCATTAGGCGTTTTAAAGCATGCCAGAGCAATTTATTTCCCTTTTATTGCTTTCCATTTCTTCACTTACCAAATTATTCAGATCAACGCTGACTTGCAAATCATTTTGTCTGAGCTCAGGAATCAATGGAATAACATCATTTTTTCACGGATAGAAATACAAACAAAAGAGGCAGCTACTCTCTATGAGCAGCAAGTCGTTCTGGATATCACACGGGTTTATCCGAAAGTCAAAACACCGAATGGACGTGAAATGTATTTGCCACGAGAGTTTATTTGGCAGTATCAAGAAAAAGGGGAAGTGATTTTTCAGTTACAAGCCAAAAGTAGAGGCGATTATAAATTTGGTCTCGCTGCAGGCTATGTAGGCAGTTTTAATTATCGACTTTTATGGAAAAATAAAAACTATGAGGGCTCTGGATACTGTGAATATATCGATTGTCGACCATTACACTGGCAAGAAAAAAATAAAACTGAGCAAATAATCGACCAAATTCCGCATTTTCAGCCTTATTTGTGTAAAAAATAGACGCTCGGTAAGATAATTCCAATAAATTTAAAAAAGGGTGTTGCATTGGATTAGGAATGCTGTAGAATGCACA
>NZ_LZPJ01000143.1:0-5776 GCF_001729365.1 Acinetobacter sp. YK3 | reverse complement strand
TCAGGCAATATTTATGGTCAAGCCTTAGCGGATGCTGGTTTTGTGGTGCTAGTCATCGATGCATCATTCCAAGGTGAAAGTGGTGGTGAACCACGTTTTATAGAAAATCCATATCACCGCGTTGAAGATATTCGTTATGCCGTCGATTATTTGGTCACTCAAGATTTTGTCGATGAAAATCGTATTGGTGCTTTAGGTGTCTGTGGCGGTGGTGCTTATGTACTCAACACGGCGATGACAGAGAAGCGTATTAAAGCCGTGACCTCAATTACTGGCGTGAACTTTGGGCGTATGACCCGTGAAGGTTATGGTGGAACAGGTGCGGCTTTAATTGAAGGGCTTGAAGCCATCGCGCAACAACGTACTGCCGAAGCTCGCGGTGCAGCATTATTGGTGAATGATTTACTGCCACCATCTGTAGAAGAAGGTAAAAAAGCGGGAATTACCGATATTGATCCACTCGAAGCGACGGAATACTACAAAACTACGCGTGGTCAGCAACCCAATGGCGCAACCAGTGCCTTATTCTCTCGTATGAGTGTTGCTTTAGGCTGGGATGCATTTCACTTGGCTGAAGTTCTATTAACACAACCGATCTTAGTGGTAATTGGTGACAAGCCAGGTGCATTTGGTGCTTATCGTGATGGTCATGAAATTGTACGTCGCGCGGCATCGACACAAAAAGAGCTATTAGTTTTAGAAAATACATCGCATTACGAATTATACGATCGACCTGAGCCTGTTGCTAAAGCAATGGCAAAAGTAATCCCATTTTTTAACGCACATCTTTAAGTTTGAAACACAAAAAATCTCAATAGAGGAACATGAAAATGTCAAAAGAAATCAGTATCCAAAATCATAATGGTCAAGGGATTACCCTTGCAGCAGTGATCAACTTCCCTGAAGGTTTTGATGAAAGTAAAACTTATCCTGCGGTGGTGGTGAGCCATCCAGGCGGAGGTGTTAAAGAGCAAACGGCTGGTTTATATGCGCGTAAGTTAGCTGAGCATGGCTTTGTAACGATTGCCTACGATGCTTCTTATCAAGGCGCGAGTACAGGTTTGCCTCGTCAGTTAGAAAATCCGTATGTTCGTACTGAAGATGTCAGTGCTGTGATTGACTATTTAACATCACTGCCTTATGTCGACAATAAACGTATTGGTGCGATGGGGATTTGTGCAGGTGCAGGTTATACCGCAAATGCTGCAATCAATGATCGCCGTATTAAAGCGGTGGGTATGGTGAGTGCAGTTAACATTGGTCAAATGTTCCGTAATGGCTGGGAAAACAATGTTAAAGATGCAGATGCACTCCCTTATATCCAAGCAGGTACAGATGCCCGCACCTCAGATGCCAGTGGTGCCGAAATTGCAACGATTCCGCTTGCGCCATTGAGAGAAGAAGATGCACCTAATGAAGAATTGCGTGAAGCATGGGAGTATTACCATACCCCACGTGCTGAACACCCAAATGCACCGGGTTTTGCTACTGCACGTAGTTTAACTCAAATCATTACTTATGATGCCTATAACAAAGCTGAAGCATTTTTTACTCAACCTTTATTGGCCATTGCAGGCAGTGTAGCAGGTAGTAAATGGATGAGTGAGGACTTGATTAATCGTGCAGCTAGTACCGATAAGCAACTTTATGTTGTAGTCGGAGCCAATCACATGTCTCTTTACGACAAATTAAATTTTGTTGATGAAGCGGTAGCTCAATTGGTTCCATTCTTTAGCACAAAACTTTAATCACACCGTACTTTAAGTAACTCAACAGGTCACTTTAAAGTGGCCTGTTTTTTTTCGAGATGTTGGAGTAGCACAATGAAACATATTTGGTTTGTGACAGGTACGATACGCGGAATGGGCGTTGAAATTGTTAAAGCAGCGATTCAGCAAGGGGACTCGGTTATTGGCGCTGGTTTAGCAGGCTTAAAAGCGACGACCGAGTTAAAAAAGGTAGGTAAAAAAGTTTTGCTTTTAGAAGCAAGAGATAGAATTGGTGGGTGACCTAAAACAGGAGAGATTTGTGGAAACGCTATTGATCTAGGTGGACAATGGGTTGGTCCACAACAAAAATTGCTGCTTGCAGAAGCAAAAGACATGTGAGTACAAACATATGAACAATATGTTATGAAACATATCACTTGTACTATCCGCACAGACGTCAGCAAGCGCCTTTATTAAATATCTTAATTAATGCATTAAAAGAAAATTTTAAATAAATAGCACTTAATCAGATTGATTTTCTTAAGCGCATTCATTGAAAAGAATAAGTGTTAATTCATTACCGTGGTAATCACAGACATTCCATGACTTAAGCGATTTAATTTTTTTTGGATCTATTGCTATTCGTACTGCGATGCCCTGTACTATCTTGGTAATGTTTCCTGTCGCATTATTTGATTTTTTGACACTAAATTTAGAGCCGGCAGCAGGTGAAATCTCTTCTACATGGCTTGTGAGTTTTTGATGACCCAAAGCATCTACGGTAACCTTATGTAATGGTGTTAATTAACAAGAAGCCATTGTTTCAGCGAATTAGATTGATGAGTGAATCAGCAGGTTTTTATTAGAGAAGTTATAGATCATGTTACTAAGTAAGAATATGGCAGTTCAAGTTTGAAAATAGATGAAGTGAATGATTAAGATAGACAGCTATCAATGTAGTTAGCTGTCTATAGCTTTCTTTATAACAAAGAACTAAAAGTTATATTGGAACATGATGTTCAATAATTTATTCCATTTTCCATCGTCACCTGCTGCAAGTGAGTTGCCCGTTCCACCAATAAATGGATCGTTTTTACTCATTAAATATTCGGTATAAAACGAAATACTTTTGTAGTCCCATACTACACCTACGATATTACGCTGTGAGTTATCAAAGCCGGGTTCTTTTTTATTGAAACCACTAAATACAAAATAGGGTGTTATGTTGAGTGAATCTCGGACGTTCTTAAAGGTATAACTTGTATCAACTGTATAGAAATAGCCTTTATTGGCAATATCGTATTCACTGTCAAACGAACCAAAAGAAGAACTTGCTGGGCTTAAGACATCTTTGTTGCTAATCGACTGTTTGCCTCCTGTGAGTACCACATTCAAGTTTTTATAGTTAATTCGATTAAACACAGCCCAAGTGTTTCGATTTCCATCGGTAGATGTCTTTTTATTTTCAATATCTGAATGCCAGTAGCTTCCTCCTACCGATACTTTTAAATCATCTGTACTTAAAAACTTAAGATATTGATCAATACGTGCCATCCACATATTTTTTTCATTTAGATTGGTTTTAAGTGGATCAGATGAGTTAACCACATTAGCAGTATAGCGTGCTGAATCTTTGCTACTTCCGTGGTAATTACCACCATCAGTTGCGAAATAAGCCAAATCCAATTTAGTCTCGGTCGGCATTTCAAAGTGATAGTTTACACCTAAATCTAAAGCATCTTGTAGGCCCATGGTATTGTTAATACCTGCATAGAAACTGCTATCCCAATAGCGACCCGGACCAAAAGGAATTGGTTGTAACCCGACTGTAATATTATCAGTAGTATTTAAGCGGTATCCTGCATAAGCCTGTACTAATGTTGAGAAATCACAGAGTTTATCGTATTGGTAACAGCGATATTGGAGTTTACCAAACCAGTATGGTGATTCATAAGCTACATTTAAAATGGCTGCATCGAATTTAATCTTCTGATCAGGAGCAGATTCTCCATAATCTTTGTCTTGATAATTAGCTCGTAATGTTCCTGAAACTGTGACTGCCCCAAGTTTATTTTGAGTATCACCAAAAGTGATGCCAGCAGTGGTTGGTAGAGACATTGAGATTAATAAAAAGCTTAAAGCGGATTTTGCGAATATTCTTGTCATAATTTTATCCATCTTTATGGCTTCCAGTCGTGTAAGTCACAGACTACCTGTTCTTCAGGTTTCATTTTCTTTATATCTTTTGGATCACCCGATAGAGGATGACACAACCGTGTGGATTGCTCATTATCCTGTCCTGTTGTACGAGCCCAAACTGTAACTAAACCAGAATTTTGAATCGTCTGATTGCAACCTTCAAGTGCATGGAATGCATGAATTGAATTACGTTCAAAGTAGGTGAGCCACTTCTGGTCTGGATCCTGATTGGAAAACCACTTTTTCCATTTACCTTTTGACCCATCGATCTGAACGTTCCAGCCTTTATCACTGCGTTTTTGTTTGAATTGGTCGCTGTCCCAATGCATCACCATAAACTTATTTTGATCAATACACTGAGGTTTGGTCAGTGTCATATAAATCTCTTGAGGGTGGTGATAATGGTAGGGATAGGATGTATTGAATAAATGTACGGTCATGCCAATTTCTGCACCTACTTTTTCACCATCAATTTCCTTAATTCGCAAGTTACCCCAAGGCCCCATGACTTCCGCATAAAGATAACCGCCACGGAAACGGTCGCTTCCCGCATTTGCATTCTCAGCATAAAACGGGATCCAACCCACAGAAGACCAAAGCGTTGGTAATCCTTTGATACTGACATCCTTCGTCCAGTGTGACTTAGTGTCGGTGCGTGATGTAATTGCTAAGAAATTTTCGTTCAATTCTAAGCCTGCTGCACCAATTGCACCCCCCATTTTTTTGTAGTAATCAGTCAGTAATGGACGGTTAATCCATTTTGAAGTTGCTGATAAATTTTGTACTTGTGAACTAGGGGTGTAGAGGGTGAAATCTTTATAATTTTTTTGTGGGTCGAAACATGCTTTTGCTTTATCTGGCTCGGCTAGTACAGCCCTGAGATGTTTTGCGACCAGTTCTACATCACGGTATTTCATAATACAACGTGTTTGCGCTTTTCCTGTTTCGGAAGAATATGTTTGGGTCGTTGCTTGCGCTGAGTCTTTACATTGACCAGTAGGTGTTTCAAGTGCTTTTAAGTATTGGTCTAAATAGACTAGGGACTCAGCCCAGAACTGGTCTACCAGCTTTTGTTCCTCGGCAGTCAAACTTACAGGTTTTACATCATCTTGGCATTTGAATTCGGCCGCTTGTGCTTGAAAGCATGCAAGCGTAGTTCCAAAAACTACACCTAAAATTCGTTTATTCATGTTTCCATTTCCTTGGTTTTAAATAATCGGGAACCCTCTTTTTTGTAGGTTCCGTCTTCCATGTTTAATTATTCAACATTGATGTTGATCCATCAGATCCCAATTCATTCGGGCATCTATCTATTAGTGATTGAGATGGTTTTTCTAGACTACAGTCCTCCTTGAAAAGTAGCTAATTCTTGAACTATTTTAAAATAATTAGACCATGTGTCTATAAATAAGTCCAAAAAAAGACATTGGTAACCACCAAGGTCTAAACGATTAGTGAAAAGGAAAGTTATTTTGTCCTTGTTTCTCGATATTAGACTGAGTGTCTTTTAATTGCAATACACTTAATTCAATAAAGACAGAGGTTCTCTAATAAACTTCGCTGGTTGTAGTATATTTCTATTTTTTCTTTTTAAAAACATTGTGATATTGTTTGGAAGTCAATATTGATGAAGCTACGAAATCGATAATAAAGTCATGAGAGTATGTTTTCAGAAGGAAGGCGAACATACAGATATAGAACATTGAAGAGGTTTTAGCATTTAGATCCATATATATTTTTAAAATTTATATTTATAAAAGAATATAAGGATGAAAAATCAACATAATTATCTAAAAATTATTATTATTTTTCATTTCATCACACATAAATTTTTTTAAAATTTTACCATTGTACGACTTCGTCAATAT